>NZ_JALKFW010000211.1:0-148470 GCF_023243055.1 Frankia sp. AgPm24
GCGGCCCACCCCCCCCGCGGGGCCCGCCCCGCCGCCCCCGGCGGTGGGGGGCCGGGGGCCCGCCGGGCCGCGGCGGCGGGGTGATGCGGAGATGGGGGACGGCCGCCCCGGGCCCTTCTGGCCGGACCGGCCGGACGGGCCCGTCCGAGGTAGTCCGGCCGGGGGCTGCCCGTCCAGGACCGCCGACCGAAGGCGGATGACTCGGCGGAAACAGTGCGGCAACGACGACGCGGGGCGGCGGTCGGGACGGCCCCGGTCGCGCCAGGGATGAGGGCCGGCGGCACGCTCGGTGGACGGGCCGGGGTACGGCGCCGTGTGACCGGGGCGAGATGAGGGAGACCAGATGGCGATCGTGCTCGGACCGAACCAGTTCGGTAAGGCGGAGGTACGCCTCGTACGGATCGACCGTTCCCGTACGGTGCACCACATCACCGACCTGAACGTCTCGACCGCCCTCCGTGGCGATTTTGACGATGCGCACCTGCTCGGCGACAATTCCCACATCCTCACGACCGACGCTCAGAAGAACACGGTGTACGCGTTCGCCCGGGAGTACGGGACAGGGCAGATCGAGGATTTCGCCCTACGCCTGGGGCGGCATTTCGTCGGTTCCTTCCCCTGGATCCACGGGGCGCGCGTCGAGATCGAGCAGTTCGCCTGGGAACGCATTGTCGTGGACGGCTCCCCGCACGACCACGCATTCAGCCAGCCGGGCGGCGAGCGGCGGACCACGGTGGTCACCGTCGACGGACCGTCGGTCAGCGTCGTTTCCGGACTCGCCGGGCTGGTCATGCTGAAGTCCACCGGTTCGGAGTTCCACGGATTTCCGCGTGACCGGTACACCACACTCGCCGAGACAACAGACCGCGTTCTGGCCACCGAGGTAACCGCCCAGTGGCGTTATGTGACGACCGATCTGGACTTCGGGCCGCTTTTCGGCCGGGTCCGCGACGCGTTGGTGACCACCTTCGCCCAGGTGCACAGTCTCGCCCTGCAGCAGACCCTTCACCGGATGGGCGAGGCGGCCCTCACCGCCGTCGAGCAGGTGGCCGAGATTCGCATCTCGATGCCGAACAAGCACCATTTCCTGGTGGACCTGTCCCCGTTTGGTCTGGACAACCCGGACATCGTCTATCAGGTGCCGGACCGTCCGTACGGTCTGATCGAGGCCACCGTCCTGCGCGACGACGCCCCCACCGTCTCCGACCGGCCGCAGGCCCGGCCGGACACCACGTCCGCACCGTGACGCGGCGTCGTCGACAGCTGGGAACCCACGCCAGATCCATGCGACGCCGTGCGACGCCGGCGAGGCCCAGGGGGTCCTGGGTGGCCCTCGACGGCTTCTCGCGGATCGCGAGAGACGACCTAAAGGTCCGGGGGGTCCAGCGGACGCAGCGCGAGGCGGTCGCCGGGCACCAGTGCCAGCCGGCTGGCCGCGTCGCCGTCCCGGACGGCGATCGCCACCATCGCGGCGGCATCCACGTACACCAGCACCTCACCCGACGGGACGGACCCGAAGGTCGTCCCCACCGCGACCAGGCGTCCAGCCTCGGACAGGCGCTGACCGGAGGTGGACGGCGCGGGGCCGGTCCGCGGGGTACGTCCGGCCGGCAGCCGCCGCAGCAGCGCACGGGTGCCGGGAACGAGACCCGCCTCGGCGAGGCAGCCGCCCTCGGCGGCGAGCTGGACGTTGCCGAACCCGTCGACCAGCACGACCTCCGCGTCGAGCCCACCCGCCGGCCCCAGCCGCGCGTACGCGGGCGGGAGGCGCACCAGGATGGCGGGGTCACATGGTTCACCGAGGTCGGGCAGGGCGCGCCCGCCCAGCAGCGCGGCGGCGGCCGGCGCGAAGACGTCCCGGCCATGGAAGGTCGCGGGAACGTCGGGCGCCACCGGCAGCACCACCGCCGCGACGATTCCCCCGAGCCGGTCGGCCGCCGCGATCAGCAGCCCGTTGTCCGGCCCGACGAGCCACCCGTGCGCCGCCCGCAGCGCCAGTGCCCGGCGCGCCGTGCCCACCCCGGGGTCGACGACGGCGAGATGCACCGCCGCCGGTGGCAGTGCCGGCACCGTCTGCGCCAGCACGGTCGCGGCCCGCCGCACGTCCCCGGCCGGCACGAGATGGGTGATGTCGAGGATCCTCGCCGTCGGGACCGCCCGAAGGATCACACCGTGGCAGGCGGCCACGAATCCGTCGGCCAGCCCGTAGTCGGTGGTGAAACTGACAAGCCCACCGGCGGCGCCCCCGGCGCCGCCAGGGTCCCTGTCGGGACTGGCGTCGTCGCTCACACCGTGCCCTCGCTCACACCGTGCCCTCGCTCACACCGTGCCCTGGTGGACTCCCGCGTCGCCCGTCGTATCCGGCCCGGCGGCCCGGGAACCGTCCTCGGCCTGGCCCGTGGCCTGGGTGCCGCCGGTGGACGGGCCGGTATGGACCCAGCCGGCCTCGTCCACCCAGCCGTCGCTGTCGACGACCTGATGGGCGGACGCCTCGATCGCCGCCGGGGCCTCCTGCGCCGCCCGCACCGGATCGTAGGTCACCGGCGTGCCACGTTCGGGCGCCGGGCCGCCGTTGGCGACCACCACCGCGACCCAGGGCAGGATCACGGCGACTCCGACCAGCAGGTAACGCGGCCAGCCGTGGAACACCAGCACGGCGAGCAGGAAGCACACCACCCGAAAGCCCATCGACGCCAGATACCGCAGCTCACGACGGTGGATCTCCCACTGTCGTGACTGCCCGGCGGACGTGATGAGCACCGACCGCTCCTGCCTGAACCTCACCCGCGCACCTCGCCGCCTTCTCCCCGCCCGCCGTCGCCGCCGTCGGCTCCGCTGTCACCACCGCGCAGCTTGCACCACCGGCGCAGCTGGCACCGCTGTGACAGCACCCGACGGGACGCCCTGATGCAACCCGAGCTCGGACCCGGCGGTCACGTCCCGTCCCAATATCCTCTCTGTCGCCCGCACAGGAGAACCATGCCCAGGTGGAACACGCCACGCCCATCGGCGGGGGGCACCAAGCTGTGCCGGAACGTTCATGTGGCGGTCGGCTGTGCGTCCGCGGAACAGCGTCAGGCACTGTCACGGTGCTCGTGTGCGCGTAGCCGTGATCACCGAGTCGTTTCTCCCGCACGTCGACGGGGTGACGAACACGGTGTGCCGAGTCCTGGAACATCTGCGTGACCACGGGCATGAGGCGATGGTGATCGCACCGGCTCCAGCGCCGGCGAGGCGGCGCACCGCGGCCCGGTCGCACGCGGACGCGCCGGTGGTGTGGGCACCGTCGGCACCGTTGCCGGGCTACCCGGCGTTCCGGTTCGCGCTGCCGTGGCCGGCGATGCCGGCGGCGCTGCGCGAGTTCGAACCGGACGTCGTCCACGTCGCGGCGCCCGCGGGGCTGGGCGCGCAGGCGGTGCTCGCCGCGCGTCGGCTCGGGGTGCCCAGTGTCGCCGTCTACCAGACCGATATCGCGGCGTTCGCCGCCCGCTACGGGCTGCGTGCCGCCGAACGCACGATCTGGCACTGGCTCGCCACGGTGCACCGGCACGCGGCGCGCACCCTGGCGCCGTCCTGGGACGCGGTGGACGCGCTGCTGCGTCAGGGGGTGCAGCGGGTGGCCCGGTGGAGTCGAGGGGTGGATCTGGAGCGGTTCGACCCGGGGCACCGCGACGAGCGGCTGCGCGCGGAGCTCGCGCCGAACGGGGAGCTGCTCATCGGCTATGTCGGCCGGCTCGCCCGGGAGAAGCGGGTGGACCTGCTCGCCTCGGTCGCCGATCTGCCCGGTACCCGGCTGGTGGTCGTCGGCGAGGGGCCGTCCCGCCCGGCCCTGGAGCGGCAGCTGCCGCACGCGGCGTTTCTGGGATTTCGCAGCGGGAACGCGCTCTCGGCGGCGGTGGCGAGCCTGGACGTGTTCGTCCACACGGGCATGCACGAGACGTTCTGCCAGGCGGCGCAGGAGGCCAAGGCGTCCGGTGTGCCGGTGGTCGCGCCCGCGGCCGGCGGCCTGTTGGACGTCGTCGAGCACGGCCGCACCGGTCTGCACTACACCCCGGGGGACCCGGCGGCGCTGCGCGGCCAGGTGGCACTGCTCGCGGGTGATCCCGCGCGGCGCGCGGTGATGGCGCGGGCCGCCCAGGAGTCGGTGGCCGGCTGCGGGTGGGGCGCGATCGGGGACGAGCTGCTCGGTCACTACCGCGACGTCCTGGGCTGAACGGGCGACGCCGACGAGTGGACGGGCCAGGGGCGGCCGGGTCGGGAACCCGGACGGTTCCTCGGCGCGGACGACGGAGCACGTGGGCCGCAGCGGATGGACGGGACCCGTCCGGATCGGGCCGGGCGTGCGAGGAGAAAGAGGTGGTCGGCGTGCGGATAGTGCAGGCGGCGAACTTCGTCGCACCGGCATCCGGCGGTATCCGGACGACTCTGCGTCAGCTCGCGGCGGGTTACACCGCCGCCGGGCATGAGGTCATCCAGATCCTGCCCGGCGAGCGGGACAGCGTCGAGGAGCTCGCGCACGCGCGGGTGGTGCGCGTGCGGGCGCCCCGGCTGGGCTCGACCGGCTACCGGGTGATCAGTCAGCCCTGGCGGGTGGCGGCGCTGCTGGAGGCCGAGGCACCCGACCGGCTGGAGGTGCACGACCGGGCGACGCTGGCCGGGCTCGGCCGGTGGGCGCGGCGCAACGGGGTGCGCTCGCTGGTGGTCAGCCACGAGCGGCTCGACCGGCTGCTCGGCACCTGGACTCCCCGCTCGCTGCGCGGCATGCTGCCGACCACCGCGGCGGCGGACCGGGCGAACACCGCGCTGGCCGCGCACTTCGACGCGGTGGTGACGACGACGGCGTGGGCGGCCGCCGAGTTCGTCCGCATCCACGCGCCGAACCTGCGCCACATCCCGCTCGGCGTCGAACTGGACGCCTTCCACCCGGACCGTTGCGATCGGACGCTGCGCCGCGCGTTCGCCCGCGACCAGGAGGCGCTGCTGGTGGTCGCGAGCCGGCTCTCGCCGGAGAAGCGGGTCGATCTCGCCCTGGACGCGGTCGCCGAACTGGTCCGTCGGCGGGTTCCGGTGCGGCTGGTGATCGCCGGCGACGGATCGGCCCGCGCCCGCCTCGAACGCCACGCCGCGGGCCTGCCCGTGACGTTCCTCGGTTTCGTGGCCGACCGTTCCCGCCTGGCCGGCCTGCTGGCCAGCGCCGACGTGGCGCTGGCCCCCGGACCGGTGGAGACCTTCGGTCTGGCCGCCCTCGAGGCGCTGGCCAGCGGCACACCGATCGTGGCGCACCATGCCAGTGCCGTCGCCGAACTGGTGGCCCCCGGCGTCGGTCTGGTCGCCGCCGGCAGCGGCTTCACCTTCGCCGACGCCGTCCGCGACCTGCTCGCCGCCCCCGCCCCGCCGGCCCGCCGCAATGCCGCCCGTGCCCGCGCCGAGCAGTTCACCTGGGCCGCGACGATCGCCGGTTTCCTCGCCTGCCACGCCGGCACCCCCCACGCCACCGCTGCCGGTGCCGGTGCCGCTGCCGGTGCCGGTGCCGCACCGCCACCCCCGACGCCCGCGCCACCCGCACCGCCGCTGGCAGCCTGAGGGCCCAGCGGTGGACGTCAGGGTGGCCGCGGCACGGTTCGTCGCGCTGGGTGACAGCATCACCGTCGGCCTCGGGGACGGGGTGACCATGGGCCGCGAGCATCGCGGGACCGCGCCACCACGTGGTTTCGCCGCCCGGTTCGTCGACCTGCTCGGCCCGCCGGGCACGATCGACTACGCCAACCTGGCCACCACCGGTGCCACCGCCCGGGACGTGCGGCTGCGCCAGCTACCGGCCGCGCTCGAGTGCGCACCGCAGTTGGCGACCGTCGTCGCCGGCATGAACGACGTGCTCAAGCCCTCGTTCGACGCCCTGCGGCTACGCCAGGACCTGGTCTGGACGGTCAGCCGGCTGCGCGCCGAGGGTGCCACCGTGCTGACGGCGACGATGCCCGACCCGGGGCGGCTGCTGCGCCTGCCCGCGCCCCTGGCCCGGCTGCTCACCGAACGGGTCGGGCGGCTCAACGCCGCGGTGTGGGCCACCGCCCGTCACGATCCCGGGGTGCTCGTCGTCGACCTCGGCCATCATCCGGCGGTGCGCCGGCGGTCCACCTTCGACGTCGACCGGGTCCACCCCGGCCCCCACGGACATCAGCTCATCGCCGAGGCCTTCACCCACCGGCTCAGCCAGGCCACCGCGTCGCCGGCCGCGGGCCCGTTCACGGTCGGGAGGCCGCCTGCCGGGGTACCCCGCATCGAGGGGCACGGTGAAACGGGCCGATCCGCCCGCGCGCACGGCGCCGGTTCGCCCCTCGGCGTCGGCCTCGCCGGAGCACCGGAGGCGGCCCCGGCCGCTCCCGGCACGCTGCGGCACGGATTGTGGCTGGTGCAGGTCGGGATGCCGTGGCTGCTCGGGCGATGCCTGGCCGGCGGACGACGGCCATCGGACGACGCGCCGCACGCCGCGGGGGCACCCGGACATCCATCGGTGAAACCGGCCGGTAATGGGCTGATCGGGCCGTGGGAGGCACTCCGGCACGAAAATCTGGCGCTCAGCCACCCTCGGCGCGCCTGAGCGGCCCACGATTGCCTACCGTAGTGCGTGTGCTTCCCGCCCTGTCAGCCTCGCCCCGGTCCGGCGTCCTCACCGGTTGGGGTAACGCGTGGCTTGCTGGGCTGGTCGGACTGGACGATGTGATCACCCAGGTGCACTGCGCGTTCGGTGGTGAGGCGGCCCCGCACACCCTCGGCGACGAGCCGCTGGTGCTCGGCCTCGGTGCGCTGCGCGCGGCCGGTGCCGAGCGGCTCCGGCTCGTCCTGCCCGCGCCGGGCGACGCCAGCGGCCTGCCCGGCCCCCCCGAGGTCAACCGGGACGCGATCACCGCCGGTGAGGCCATCCTCGTCCTCGGGCCGAACCCGCCGCTGCTACTGGTGCCCGGCGTGGTCGTCCACGGGCCGGCGCTGGAGGGTCGGCTGGAGTCGGTGCACTGGCGGGTGCTGCGGGCCGCCCGGGTCCCCCCGGCGGGTGCGGGGCTGCGCGCCGCCGAACACGAACTGTCCGACGCGATCCGTTCGACGACGGCGGCGTTGCTGTCCCTGGACATCGCCAGCGCCCGCCCGGAGGTTCTCGCGCTGTTGCGTGACCGCGGCGAGGAGGAACCCGGCCCGGGTCTGGGCCCCGGCCATCCGCCGGCCGCCCACGCCCTGCTGGCCCGCGCGGAGCGGCTCTCCACCCTGCTCGATCTCGCCGCCCGCGACGACGGCGCCGCCGTCACCGCCAGCGAGATCGCCCGCCGCACGGCGGCGCTGCGTTCGCTGTCCGCCGCCGTGCGCCGCGCCTATGAGGCGGCCTACGACGCGTTCGACCCCGCCTACCCGCCCGCCCGACGTCCCCGCTGAGCGCCCACGCCCGCTCGGGCCGCGCGGTGACAGCCCGGCGGCGACGCTCGCAGCGTCAGTTCAGCCGGGGGCAGAAGTGGCCACCGGGGTCGTCGGGGCGGCCGCAGAGCACACACGGCGGACGGCCGGCGGCGACGATCGTGCGGGCCCGTTCGATGAAGGCGCGGGCCTGACGAATCGACAGACCCACCCGAAGCGAGTCGAGTTCGTCCTCGTTGTCGGGCAGCCGCGGCTCCCCGCCGGACAGCCCGGCGGCCTCCACGAACACACGCTGACCGTCCCAGGAGACGGTGAGCTGGCCGAGGTGGAAGTCCTCCTGGAACGGAGCGTCCAACGGGGCCAGGTCGATCTCGACGTCCGCGGCGGCGGGCAGGGAGATGCCCTGGGTCTGGCCGACCTGGCCGAGCAGCGTGTTCAGCCCCTCGGCGAGCGCCGTGACCTCGGTCTTCTCCAGGCCGACCGTGACGATCTGGCCGCGGCCGGCGGCCTGTAGGAAGAAGTTGCGGTCGCCGGGCTGCCCCACCGTTCCCACCACGAACCGCTCCGGGGATTCGAACACGAAACGCTGCATATCTCCGATCGCTCCGTTACCGTTGTCCCTGCCCTCGTCCGGTGCGCAGGGGCCGTGTGTCGTCGGCCGGCGTCGCCGGACTGGTTGCATCGTCACCGATCAGTATCGCCGGTTCCGGCCGCCCGCCAACCTGTTCACCCGCACTCGCTCCCGGTCGGGTACGCGACGCGGGCTGGCAGCATCCAGGCGGGCACACATCCGGCCAGGGGCCGAACGCGCTCAGTGAACGCTGTGGGGCGCGCGGATCCGCCCGCTCGGCCAGCAGTTCGCCCACCATCGCCACGAACCGTCGGTCGGTCCCCACCGTACTCGCCCTGGTCACGGCCAGACCATGGTCACGGGCCCGGCCGGTGGCGACCACATCCAGGTCGTGAATGACCTCCATGTGATCACTGACGAACCCGAGTGGCACCATCACCGCCCCCGCGGCGCCCTGCCCGGCGAGCTCGACCAGCCGATCACCGACGTCCGGCTCGAGCCAGGGCACCGAGGGCGGACCGCTGCGGCTGCAGTAGACGATCTCGAACGGATGGCGGACACCCGTGCGCCGCTCGACACCCGCGACGACGAGTTCGGCGACCGTGCGCAGCTGCCGCGGATAGGCATGGCCGTGCGGGCCGCTGGCACGAGCCTGCGACAACGGCAGCGAATGCGCGGTGAACAGCAAAGGCGCGTCGGCCCGGGCCGGCTCCGGCAGCTGCGCGATCGCCGCCACACTGTGGTCGACCATCGGCTCGACGAATCCCGGATGGTCGAAGAACAGCCGCAACGGCACCAGTTCCGGCACCGGCACATCCGCCGGCAGCGCCGCCAACGCCCCGGCGAGATCCTCACGGTACTGACGACATCCTGAAGAGGACGGGAACGCCGACGTCACGAAACACGCGACCCGCCGCACCCCGGCCGCGGCCAGTTCGGCGACGGTGTCCGTCAGGTACGGCGCCCAGTTTCGGTTTCCCCAGTGGACGGGCAGGTCCGGCAACTGCTCGCGCAGCGCCGCGACGAGCGCCCGGTTCTGGTCGTTGAGCGGACTACGGCCGCCGAACATCCGATACTGCTCGGCGACGACAGCCAGACGTGCCTCGGGGACGTTGCGCCCCGCCGTCACGTTCCGCAGGAACGGCCACACATCCGCCGGCCCCTCCGGCCCGCCGAAGGAGACCACCAGCAACGCGTCGAACTCACCGGCCGGCACCCGCCCGCCCGGACGCCCCGCGCCCAGCACCGGACAGCCAGCACCGACGGCGCTCCCGCGATCGGCGGTGGCCTCGCTCACCCGCGGGGTCATCGCGGCGCGCGATCGGCGATGTCGGCCAGGTAGGTGGGGAAGTACCGGCCTATCACGGACAGCTCGAACGACGGCAGAATCGACCCCGCCGGTTCGCGGGCGAGCAGATACTCGAACGAGACCCGCACCAACGCCAACAAGGCCGGTTCATCATCGGCCGCGGTACCGGTCGCGGCGAGCACCGCGTCATCAGCCCGCACCCGATAGGTGAAGGACAACCCGCTCACCCCGGGCGGGGTCTCCTCCGCGACCGTCACGTCGAAATCACGGCCGCCGCGCGGTTCCACCCGAATCACGCTCATCGGACCCACTTCCTCGTGGCTGCGCCGGGCCTGCACCCCCACGATATCGGCCCGGGCCGCGACGCACCCGTCCACAGATCCCGCGACGGCCCGGACGGGTGCCACACACCCGCCACCACGTCGACCAGCGGGCCCGCCACACCTCGCGACCCACCCCACGCGACCCACCCCACGCCACCCCGCGTCCCAACCCCACGCCTCATCCCCCGGGCCTGCCCCAGGCTCCGCCCTCCACACCGAGACCCGCCCCACGTTCCACCCCGGACCCCACCCACTCACCGGGCCCCGCTCCCACCCCGGACCCCGGGGAGCGGGCAGCCCCACCACAGACCCACTGATACACCTAGCGCTACCATCTTGGGACACAGAGTGTCGTCAATGGCCTGATGGATGCCCCGCGCTCCATCCAGCCCCTCCGCCCCGGGCCGCGGCCACACGCCGAGGGTTACTCGGCCACATGCCGAGGGATGTTCGGTCCACGGAGGCCTCAGTCCTTGAACAACCCTCGGCATGCCATGATCACGACCTCGCTCCGGAGGCGTCGGAGCGCTCGCCAAGCGGCCGCCGCCCACGCCCTGCCGCCTATATCACCTTGTATCGGCATATAACGGACGGCCGCGTAGCCATGACCCGACCTTGCCGAGGCCCGAGCGGCCAGCATCACCCGGACGCGGTCAGTGGCCCATGCTGAGGCCGCCGTCGACCGGGATGAGAGCGCCGTTGATGTAGGCGGCGGCCGGGGAGGCGAGGAAGGCGACCAGGGCGGCGACGTCCTGCGGGTCGCCCATGCGCTTACCGGGGACCGCGGCGGTCAGGGCTGCACGCTGGTCCTCGGTGAGGGCGTCGGTCATGTCGGTGCGGATGGGGCCGGGAGCGACGACGTTGGCGGTGATGTTGCGGGGGGCGAGCTCCCGGGCCAGTGAGCGGGCGAAGCCGATGAGGCCGGCCTTGGACGCCGCGTAGTTGGCCTGGCCCGGGCCACCGATCGACGCGACGACGGACGAGATGAAGATCAGACGCCCGCGACGCAGCCGCATCATCGGGCGGGTGGCTCGCTTGGCGACCCGGTAGGCGCCGACCAGGTTCGTGTCGATCACGTCGTGGAACGCGTCCTCGCTCATCGTGGCGAGCAGGGTGTCGCGCACGATGCCGGCGTTGGAGACCACGATCTCCACCGGGCCGAGCTCGGCCTCGATCTTGCCGAAGGCCTTGTCGACGCTGTCGGCATCGGCCACGTCCATGGTGACCCCGAGCATCCCCTCGGGGGCCGAGCCACCGCGGCTGGCCACGGCGACCCGTTCACCGGCGGCGGCGAGCGCGGCGGCGCAGGCGGCACCGATGCCGCGGTTACCACCTGTTACCAGAGCGACGCGACCTTCGTTTTCGACCATGACCGGTGATAGTAGCCGCCCGGGCGGCCTGGCCCGGACCGTCCACGCTCGCACCCGGGACGCGGCGCGGGCCGGCCGGCGACGCCGCATCCCACTGCGGATGCTGAAATGGTGCGTAACACCGCACGGTGGACGCGGCTGTCCGCATCCGGCGGGACACCCAGCGGCGAGACCAGTCCGGCGGGCAACCTCCGGCCCGCGTCGCACGTCCGGACATGGGGAGGGCTGCGCCGTGGGACGAAGGCCGAACATTCGCAGACCGGAACCTCGAGGATTCGAGTCGGCGCATGCCTACCCGGAGCTGATCCTGGCCACCGATGGCGACGGTCCGCCCGCCCAGGCCGCCCTGGGCGAACCCGACGACTCCACCACCGGGCCCGCCAGCACCACCCCGGCAGCCGACCGCCGCGCCCCGAACCCGGCCAGCACCGCCCCCGCGGTCGCCGGCCCGGAACCGGAACCCGCCGGCCCGGAACCGGGGCCTGCCAGTCTCGACCCGGAGCCCAGGGGTCCGGGATCGGGGACCGACCGTGAGAACGAGGACGAGATGGCGACATCGGCACTCACC
The DNA here is from genome assembly GCF_023243055.1 of Frankia sp. AgPm24. NCBI lineage: Bacteria > Bacillati > Actinomycetota > Actinomycetes > Frankiales > Frankiaceae > Frankia > Frankia sp. AgPm24. The sequence continues at coordinate 11,543 of NZ_JALKFW010000211.1, forward strand.
CCACGTGACGTCTCCCAGCCCGCCAACGGTTCCCCGCTCCACCCCGGCGGCGGATCCTCCACTCCGGTCGAGCCGCCACCGCCCGCGCCCGTCCCCGGTCCGCCGGACGGCATCCTCGATCTGGCCGCCCTGGCCACGTTGGACGGGCGACTCCGCAGCCGGGCCGCCGCCCTCATCGAGGCCGGGGTGCGGGCGGGGCTTCGTTCACCGGGAGACGCCCGGCGGGACCGGGCCGCGGTGGCGTCGGCGTCCAGCGTGGCCACCGTGCTGTGGTTCGACGCGCTGCGCGCCGAGGACCGGGTGAGCGTCACCCCGCACACCGCGCCCCTGCTGCTGGCGGTGCACGAAGCACTCGGCGAGACGCAGCCACCGTCACCGGACGCGCTGGCCGTGGCACCGCCGGCCGCCACGGCGACCCGACCGTCGGCGACGGCCATGGGAGCGACGGCCACGGGGGCGCTGCCGTGGGAGACGCAGACAGCGGCGGTCGCTGGTCCGGGGCGTCCGCTGCGCCGGCTCGGCAACGGCAATGTCGGACCCAGCGGCACGGTCTGGGCGGCGCTGGCGCACCGCTTCGCCGGCAGCCGGTTCGACCACACCCCCGGCGGACGACAGATCTGCCTGATCGATTTCACCGAGCTGCGGGACCCGTCCGTCTGGGAGTCGATCACCGACGAGCGGGTCGCGCATCTGGGCGAGCTGTTCTGGGTCGTGCTGGTCTCCGGCACCGGAATCTCGGACGGCTGGCAGCCCGGCGCGACCGGTGCGGCCCGGGAGGCCGGCGGCGTCGGCGGGCCGGGTCGGGCGGCGCGCATGTTCGAGGCGGCCGGCTGGCAGGTGCTCACCGTCCGGCATGGTCGACGGCTCGGTGCGCTCTCCCGCGCGCCCGGCGGTCCCGCGCTGATGGCTCGGCTCGACCAGCTCACCCCGGCGCAGTATCAGGAGCTGCTGCACACCCGGGGTGCGGAGCTGCGCCGCCGGCTGGCCGGCCCGGGCGCCGCGGGCGTCGGCATCAGCCGACTGCTCGACACGCTGCCCGACGAGGAGATCCTCGCCTGCCTGCGTGATCTCGGTGGGCACGACATTCCGCTGCTCATCGACGCCTTCGACGAGGTCGCCGGCGACCGGCCCACCGTCCTGTTCGCCTACACCGACAACCGGCTCACCCCGGACGACGCACCCCCCACCAGCCCGGATGACCTCGACGACCCCGACCGCCCCGCGTCCCTGGACCGTCCCCCGTCCCTGGACCGTCCCCCGTCCCTGGACCGTCCCGACGATGTGGACCGCCCCGACGATGTGGTCACCGAGCTGGACCGGCCCGGCGACCAGGCCCGGCCCGACCACCCGGCCCACGCCGCCGACATCGAACCGGCCGCAGCCGTGGCGGGCGGGAGGAACCAGGAGGGACGGCCGGCGGCCGGGCCGCTGCTGGCGCCCGTGCCGTGGACGCCGGGGGCGCGCCGGCTGGCCCGTCATGTCGGCACCTACCTGGACCGCGCGCCGATCGCCCCCCACCCGGCCGCACCGGTGCCGGGGCACGCCGATCGGCGTGCCGACGGCGCGAGCTCCACCCAGGAGGCCCTCGGCCAGCTGCTGCGCGATCTGCCCGCGCTCGCCCCGCAGGCCGCGACGGCGGTGGTCACCATCAGCACCCGCGCCGCGGATCCGATCCTCGCCAGCTGGCTGGCCGCGGCCGGACGGCATGTGGCCGGCGGGCTGTCGGCGCCGGCGTTCGGCGGGGTGCTGGCGTCCCTGGGAGTGGCGTGGAGCCGGCAGGGACTTCCGCTGCTGCCGATCGGGGTCGCCGACGAACTGGCCGCGGGCCAGGTACTGCCGGGGTGGCTCGCGGCCGGCAGCGGGGACGCGCGCAGCATGCTCGCCGTCGCCGACACCGGTCTTGACCCGGCGTCCCGGGCGTTGGCCTTCGGCGGTGGCGACGGGGTGCCCGAGCGGGTGGCGGCGGTGTGGACGCCGGCGTTCGCCCAGGATCTCGCCTGGTGCCTGCTCGCGGGCCTGGGTCAGCTGGGCCGACCGGGTGGGGTGTCCAGCCTGCTGCGGCTGAGCGCACGTCCGATCGACCAGCGACTGGCCGCGCTGCCGGGCGACCCGGTCGCCCTGCGCCAGCGCCGCGCCCTGGCTCTCGCCGGCGGCTACCGGCTCTACGAGGGAGGCCCGGACGCGGTGCTCACCCTGGTCGGTGTCGGGGCGGTGCTGCCGGAGGTGCTGGGTGCGGCGGCCCGGCTGTGCGCGGGCCTGCGCCGCGAGGTGAGCGTCGTGTGCCTCACCTCGCCGAACGCGGTGTTCGCCGCGCTGCAGGCCCGGCGTGGACTCCAGGACGGCTCCGACGCGTTGCTGGGCGAGATCCTGCCGGCACGGCGACGCACCCCGCTGGTCACCGTCGTCGACGGCGATCCGCGCTCGCTGGCCTTCCTGGCCGGTGTGCACGGCGATCCGATCGCCACGCTCGGATCGGCCGCGCCGGCCCCGGGTACCGAACCGCCGGGGCCCGGGGACGCCCCCGTCCCCCTGGAGACGATCATCGGGGCAGCCCTGGACCTCCTGGACGAGACCAGCGGGCGCTGACGTCCGCTCTCAGACGCCGACCGCGTGGACTCCCCCGTCCACGTGGACGATCTCGCCGGTCGTCGCCGGGAACCAGTCGGAGAGCAGGGCGACGCAGGCCTGGGCGGCCGGGGTGGTGTCGTGGACGCTCCAGCCGAGGGGGGCACGGCCGTCCCAGACGTCCTCGAACTGGCTGAAACCGGGGATGGACTTGGCCGCCATGGTGCGCAGCGGGCCGGCCGCGACGAGGTTGACCCGCACGCCACGCGGCCCGAGGTCGCGGGCCAGGTAGCGGGCGGCGGAGGCCAGCCCCGCCTTGGCGACGCCCATCCAGTCGTAGGACGGCCAGGCGACCGAGGCGTCGAAGTCGAGGCCGACGACGGAGGCCCGCTCGCCGAACAGCGGCAGGGTCGCGCGGGTCAGCGAGGCCAACGACCAGGTGGACACCTGCAACGCGGTGCCGACCTCGGACCAGGCCGCCTCGACGAACGGTTTGCCGCCGAGGACCGACTCGGGGGCGAAACCGATCGCGTGCATCACGCCGTCCAGGCCGTCGACGTGCTCACGGAGCCGCTCGGCGAGGCTGCCGAGCTGCTCCTCGTCGGTGACGTCCAGTTCGACGACGGGAGCCTCGGTGGGCAGCCGGCGGGCGATGCGTCGGGTCAGGGACAGGCCCCGACCGAAGCCGGAGAGGACCACCCGGGCGCCCTGTTCCTGGGCGATGCGGGCGACGCTGAAGGCGATCGACGCCTCGGTGAGGACGCCGGTGACGAGAATGCGTTTACCTTCGAGAAGACCGCTCATGGGCCGCATCCTGTCAAACATCGCCGCGGTGGTGAGCGGTCCCCGCCGCGGAGCGTCGCCGCCGGGGCCAGGGGCGGCGGGCGAGGGCGGCTCAGGTACGCGCGAGCAGGCGTTTGCGGGCGGCGCGGGTGACCGGTTCGACGAACCGGGCGGCCAGCGGGCCGATGATCGCCATCAGCAGCACATAGCAGGCGGCCAGCGGGCCCAGTTTCGGTTCGATGCCGGCGGCGACGGCGAGGCCCGCGATGACGATCGAGAACTCACCGCGGGCGACCAGGGCCGCGCCGGCGCGGAAGCGGCCCATCGTGGCGATCCCGGCGCGTCGCGCCGCCCACCAGCCTGTGATCATCTTCGTGGTGACGCCGGCGACGGCCAGCAGCGAACCGGCCAGCAGCGCCGACGGGATCGACTCGGGGTCGGTCTGCATCCCGAAGAACACGAAGAACACCGCCGCGAACAGGTCCCGCAGCGGGCTGAGCACCTCCGCCGCGCCCTCGGCGATCGGGCCGGACAGCGCGATACCGACCAGGAACGCGCCCACCGCGGTGGAGACCTGCATCCTCTGCGCCAGTCCGGCGACCAGCAGGGCCAGGCCGAGCACTCGCAGCAGCAGGATCTCGTCGTTGCGGTCGGCCTTCGGGTCGAAGACCAGCCGGGTCACCTTGTCGCTGTGGCGCACCGCCAGGTACAGCACGGCGACCAGCAGGCCGAGCGCGATCGCGACGGTCAGCGAGCCGCGGGCGAACGTCTGATGGGCCAGCAGCGCGGTGAGCACCGGCAGGTAGACGGCCATCGCCAGGTCCTCGAGTACCAGGACCGACAGGACCACCGGCGTCTCCCGGTTGCCGAGTCGGCCCAGGTCGCCGAGGACCTTCGCGATGATCCCGGACGACGAGATCGCGGTGACGCCGCCCATCACGACCGCGGCGGTCGGCCCCCAGCCCAGGATGAACGCCGCGACGACGCCGGGCAGCGCGTTGAGGACCAGGTCCAGCACTCCGGCGGGAGCCGCCTGGCGCAGCCCGGAGATCAGCTCACTGGCGGTGTACTCGAGTCCGAGGGTGAGCAGCAGCAGCACGACGCCGATCTCGGCGCCGATCTGGATGAACTCCTCGCTCGCCCCGAGCGAGATGACCCCACCATGCCCGACGGTGAGCCCGCCGAGCAGGTAGAGGGGGATCGGTGAGATGCCGACCCGGATGGCCAGATGTCCCAGGACGCCCAGGGAGAACAGAACTGCCCCGAGCTCGATGAAGATCGTGGTTGTCGCGTGCACTCGCGGCGGCCGTCCGCCGTCAACCGGTTCGGAGCAACGTCGCGACGGACGCGGTGTTCTCCGGCGTCCCGACGACCACGACGATGTCCCCGGCCTCGAACTGGAAGTCCGGTCGCGGTGACGCCTGCACGATGTGGTCACGCACCACGGCGACGATGGACGCGCCGGTGCGGGTACGGGCCTGGGTGTCACCGAGCAGCCGGCCGGCGAACGGCGAACCCGGGGTGATGGTGATCTGTTCGCCGACCAGCCCGGCGAACACCTTGCTGATGTCGGCCAGTTTCTCGACGAAGCGCGGAGCCCCGAGCAGCTCGGACAGGATGTCGCTTTCCTCCGCGGTCAGTGTGACGCACTCGCCCACGGCGTCGCTGTCCTGCGCGTCGTAGAGAACGATGTCGCGGCGGCCATGATGATGATGGGAGACCACACCCACCCGCCGGCCGCCCCGAGTCTGGAAGTCGTGGCGCAGCCCGATACCAGGCAACGCCGTCTCCTCAATGTCCACAGCAACCCTCTCGCGCGTTCTCGCCCACTCCGCCGTGGGAGTTCTGGTGACTGGATGACCCGGCTGTGCCCCGACCGGTCGCGTTCCGAACCGGGGCGCGTGTGGCGTCCCGGTCGGGCACGGCCCCAGCCCGGCTGTGACCCTAGCCAACGACCGGAGCACGCACATAGTTCGCGCGGATCGTCCGGCGCTGTCCCCCATGTGGCATCGGAGGCTGCCCCCCTGACCCGACAGCGGTGCGGACGGCCCAGGTCAGCGCGGTGCGGTGCGACGAGATCAGTGCCACGATTGCGGGCCGTCCTGCGTTGGTAGGTCCAGGACGGGCCGTCCGGTCCGCCGTCCGACAGGGAGTCACCCGAGGTGTTTTCCGGAAGTGCCCGGCTGCTGCGCCGGATCGCCGTGACCGTGCTGGGTGTGGCCGTGCTCGGCGTGGGCATCGCGATGCTCGTGCTGCCCGGGCCGGGGTTCCTCGTGGTCGCGCTGGGGTTCTTCATCCTCAGCCTGGAGTACGAGTGGGCGCGCAGCCGCTTCGAGCAGGCACGCACCAAGGCCGCCGACCTCGCCGATCAGGCCGCCGGGCGGCCGCTGTACTCGGTGTTCACGATCCTGTTCGGCCTCGGGATGGTCGCCGCGGGCCTCTGGTGGGCCCTCGACGACGGCCTGCCCGCGTCCGGGCCGTGGACGGGCGGCAGCATCATCTTCAGCGGCCTGGTCGTGCTCGCCACGATGGTCGTCAGCCTGTGGCAGGCCCACCAGGCCCGCGAACACGGTCAGCCCACACCGGCCGAGCTCCTCGAACGCCGCGAGCACACCGGGCAACAGGAGCAGGACGGGCATCAGGAGCGGGCCGGTGGGGCGGCTACTGCCCCTGGGTCTCCTGGTTCACACCCCTGACACCGGGCTGGCGGTAGATGCAGGCGTAGAGGCTGGCCCGGTCCTCGGTGGTGGCCTCGCTGACGTTGTAGCGCAGCGGGTAGACGCGGCTGGTCGCGAGGTTGTTGCGGTCCGGCGGCTCCTGGCGGGCCTTGCCGACGGTGGGGCAGGCGGCGCGCACGGCGTCCTTCTGCGCCTTCGTCGCGTCGGTGTCGAAGTACACCACCGCCTCCTGCAACGGCGGCGGGCCACTCACCGACGCGTACACCCCGAACGCGATCAGGCCGATGGCGGCGAGGGCCACGCCCACCGCGGCCAGGCGACGCTGCGGGTCCCACACGTACTGCCAGGCACGCCCGACGGCGCTCGGCGACGATACGGCCACGATGTGATTCCTGTCACGCGGGGGAAAGAAATGTGGTCCGGATGACGACCGGACCACGCTGAAATCCAGACCCCCAACGTAGCCGCCCGGCGCTCTTCGTATGGTGAACGCCTTTGTGCAGCCACCCACACCGTCGATCATGCCCCACCGATCGCGCCCACATGAGCGAGGAACCGGCCGTGCCATCCCTGATCGAGGACTACGCGCTGATAGGCGACACCCATTCGGCCGCGCTGGTGTCGCGCAATGGTTCGATCGACTGGCTGTGCCTGCCACGGTTCGACTCGCCGGCCTGCTTCTCGGCGCTGCTGGGCGACCCTGACCACGGGCACTGGCAGATCGCGCCGGTCGAACCGGTGCTGGGGGTCAGCCGCCGCTACCGGGGCGACACCCTGGTGCTGGAGACCGACCTGACGACGGCGTCCGGCACGGTGCGCATCGTGGACGCGATGTTCCCGCACGCCGGCAGCCACACCGTGCTGCGTCTGGTGGAGTGCCTCGAGGGTTCGGTGCGGATGCGCTCGGAGACCCGGTTCCGCTTCGACTATGGCTCGATCGTGCCGTGGGTACGCCGGGTGGACGAGCACACGATCGCCGCGGTCGCCGGGCCCGACGCCATCACGCTGCGCACCACCGCCCCGATGGAGGGGCACGACATGGCCACCTACGCCGAGTTCGGCGTGGCCGCCGGTCAGTCGGTGCCGTTCTCGCTGACCTGGACCCCCTCGCATCAGGCCACCCCGCCGGCGCAGGACGTCCGCCGCATGATCACCCTCACCGAGGCGTGGTGGTCGGACTGGATGGCCGGCTGCACCTACGACGGCCAGTGGCAGCCCGCGGTGCGCCGCTCGCTGATCACGCTGAAGGCACTGACGTACGCGCCGACCGGTGGCATCGTCGCCGCCGTCACCACCTCGCTGCCCGAGCACATCGGCGGGGTGCGCAACTGGGACTACCGCTACTGCTGGCTGCGCGACGCCACGATCACCCTGCTCGCCCTGCTCGACGCCGGGTTCACCAGCGAGGCGACCGCGTGGCGGGAGTGGCTGCTGCGCGCGGTCGCCGGCGACCCGTCCCGGGTGCAGATCATGTACGGCGTCGCCGGTGAGCGCCGACTGCCCGAGTACGAGGTGCCGTGGCTGCCCGGCTACGAGCAGTCCTCGCCGGTGCGGGTCGGCAACGCCGCCGTCGACCAGTTCCAGCTCGACGTCTACGGCGAGGTCCTCGACGCGCTGCACGTCGCCCGGGTGGCCGTCGCCGGACGCCGTCCCGGCGTCAGCGGCCTGGTCAGCGTCGACGGTGCGCCGCTGTCGGGTCTCGGCGGCGCCCCCGCCCACGGCGACGACTCCTGGCCGTTGCAGACCAAGCTGATGGACTTCCTCGAGACCGGCTGGCGCAAGACCGACGAGGGCATCTGGGAGGTCCGCGGGCCGCGGCGGCACTTCGTGCACTCCAAGGTGATGGCCTGGGTCGCCGCCGACCGGGCGGTGCGGGGCATCGTCGAGTCGGGGCTGCCCGGCCCGGTCGAACGCTGGTCGGCGCTGCGCGACGAGATCCACACCGAGGTGTGCGCCCGCGGTTTCGACCACGACCGCGGCACGTTCACCCAGTTCTACGGCTCCCGGGAACTGGACGCGGCGCTGCTCTACATGCCGCTGGTCGGCTTCCTGCCGGCGACCGACCCGCGGGTGGTCGGCACGGTCGCCTCGATCGAACGCGAACTGATGGAGGACGGGTTCGTGCTGCGCTACCCGACCGCCGAGGACGGTGCCGTCGACGGTCTGCCCGCCGGCGAGGGCGCGTTCCTCGCCTGTACGTTCTGGCTCGCCGACAACTACGCGTTGTCGGGCCGTGTGGAGGAGGCGCAGGAGCTGTTCGAACGGCTGCTGTCGCTGCGCAACGACGTGGGTCTGCTCGCCGAGGAGTACGACCCGCGGCTGGGTCGGATGACCGGCAACTTCCCGCAGGCGTTCAGCCATGTGCCGCTGGTCAACACCGCGCGCACCCTCACCGACGCGCTGCGCGGTGTGCCGCGTTCGCGCACCGACCGGGCCGACCCGCCCGGCCACTTCTTCGGCTGACGGTCACGGTAGCGTCGGCGCGTCGGGTGTGGGTGAGGTGAGGGTGAGGGGACAGGCGTGACGCGGCGTATCGCGGTGATCGGTGGCGGCATTCTGGGGCTCGCGGTCGCCCGGCGACTCGGGCAGGTCGAGCCCGAGGCCACGGTGACCGTGTTCGAGAAGGAGCCGGATGTCGCCCGCCACCAGACCGGGCGCAACAGCGGTGTCGTGCACGCCGGGCTGTACTACGTCCCCGGTTCGCTGAAGGCGACGCTGTGCCGGCGTGGTGTCGGTCTGCTGCGGGAGTTCTGCGCGGCGCACGACGTCCGTTACTCCGAGTGCGGAAAGATCGTCGTCGCGGTGGACGACGGCGAACTCGAACGGCTCGCCGAGATCGAGCGGCGCGCGGCGGCCAACGGTGTGCCGGGCACCCGGATGCTGGACGCCGCCGGCCTGCGCGCGATCGAACCGCACGCCCGCGGCGTCGCCGCCCTGCACTCCCCCACCACCGCGATCGTCGACTACGTCGGGGTCGCGCGGGCGCTGCGCACCGAGATCGTCGCCGCGGGCGGGGCGGTGCGCACCGGCGCCGAGGTGGTCGGCGTCGACGAGCGGCCCGACGGCGTGCACCTGACCCTCACGGTGCGGGCCTCGGCCCGGTCCCGGCCCAACGGCACCCGGGCGACCGCCGCGCACGACAGCGGACGGGTGTCGCAGGCCACCGAGCGGATCGGCCCGTTCGACCTGCTTGTCACCTGCGCGGGCCTGCAGTCCGATCTGGTCGCGACGCTGACCGGCGAGGACCCGTCGCCGCAGATCGTCCCGTTTCGCGGCGACTACTGGCTGCTGCGCCCGCAGCGCCGCGACCTGGTCCGCGGCCTGATCTACCCGGTGCCGGACCCGCGCTACCCGTTCCTGGGCATCCACCTGACCAAGCGCATCGACGGTGAGGTCCTCGTCGGCCCGAACGCGGTGCTCGCCACCGCCCGCGAGGGCTACACCGTGGCCACGCTCAACGCCGCCGACCTGCGTCGCACCCTGGGCTGGCCCGGCTTCCACAAGATGGCCCGCACCCACTGGAAGACCGGGGCGAAGGAGGTCCTGCACACCGTCAGCAAGCGGGCGTTCGTCGCCGAGGCCCGCCGCTACGTCCCCGATCTGCGCAGCGACGACGTCGTGCGCGGCCCGGCCGGGGTGCGGGCCCAGGCGGTCGCCCGCGACGGCAGCCTCGTCGACGACTTCGTGCTCGCCCACACCGACCGGGTCGTCCATGTGCGCAACGCCCCGTCGCCCGGTGCCACCGCCTCCCTGGCGATCGCCGAACACATCGTCGCCAAGGTCGTCCCGGACCACGCCAGCTGACCGGCGGCACGCGGTGATCGGCGGCACGCGGTGATCGGCGGCACGCGGTGATCGGCGGCACGCGGTGACCGGCGGACAGGTCGTCCATCTGGATGCGGCCGGGGCGGCGCGGATGAGCCCGGCGAGCGTCGCCGCGCAGACGGCGTTTCTGGCCGAGGAGGGCCGGCTGGGGGCGTACACCGCGCAGGCCGCGGCCGGGGACGTCCTGCGGACCGCCCGGGCGACCCTCGCCGACCTGCTCGGTCCCGGCCCGCGGGCCGAGGATGTGGTGTTCGGGCACAGTGCCAGCGGCGCGTTCGCCACGCTGCTGCACGCCTGGCCGTTGCGCGCCGGCGCGCGGATCGGGGTGGTGCCCAGCGAGTACGGCTCCAACCAGCTGCTGCTGGCCTCGCTCGCCGCCCGGATCGGCGCCACCCTGCACGACCTGCCGGTGGACGCGGACGGCGTCATCGACCTCGACGCCCTCGACCGTGACGGCCTGCCCGCCGCCACCGCGGGCGGGCGCGGCGTCGGTGACGGCGGTGGTGGTGGTGGCGGGCTTGAGCATCTCGACCTGGTCGTCTTCCCGCAGGTACCCAGCCAGCGGGGAATCGTGCAGCCGGCCGCCGCGCTGGGCCGGCGGTGCGCCGCGGCCGGGGTGGGGCTCGTCGTCGACGTCGCCCAGTCCGCCGGTCAGCTCGACACCACCGGCATCGGCGCCGACGCGTATGTCGGGACGTCCCGTAAATGGCTGCGCGGCCCGCGGGGAGCCGGTTTCATCGCGCTGCGCCCGGGGTTGGCCGACCGGCTCGGTATCGGCGTGCCCAGCCTGTACAGCGCCGAGAGCGTGGCCGACACGGCACCACGTCCGCTGCCCGGCATCGCGCGGATCAGCGTCGGCGAGGCGTCGGTGACGGCCCACATCGGCCTCGCGGCGGCGCTCGCCGACCTCGTCGACGCCGGACCGCACCAGGTGTTCGCGCGGGTGGCGGCGCTGGCCGCGCAGGGTCGGCGGATTCTGGCCGGCGCCGGCGGCTTCCAGGTCCGTGAGCCGGCCGACACCGCCAGCGCCATCATCACGTTGCGGCCACCGCCGGGCCTGGACCCGTTCGCCGTGCGCGACCGGCTGTTGCGCGAACACGGCGTGCTCACCAGCGCCATTCCCACGGTCCGCGCGCGTGAGCTGCGGGGCCCACTGCTGCGTGCCAGCGCCCACAGCTACAACACCGCGAGCGACTTCGAGCGTCTGGCCGAGGCCCTGGCCGCCCTCGTCGCCTGAGTTCCCGCCGAACGCGCCGCGGGGCGGCCCGAGGTTCGATCCCGTTACGCAAACGCGTACCGACAGGTGACGTCCGGTAGGGATCTGCTGAAATAGTGGGCGTTGCACGGATGGGCCCCGACCGTCCGCGCAACGCGGGAGCGCCCCCACGTTCCCACCCTGCGGGCACAGACGCCCAAAGCTGCCGGTGGCGGGTCCGCCGTCCGGTCGCTCGGCCGGGATGATCGACTGGATCAGCATGAGCTCAGAGGACGGCACGCCAGTTGCTGACACCATCACCATTGCCGCGGTAGACGACCACCCGATCGTGCTGCACGGACTCGCCGATCTGCTCCAGGGTGTCGAGGGACTCGACCTCGTCGGCACGGCCCCGTCCATCAACGCCCTGCTGGACGGGCCGGGCGCGCGGGCCCAGGTCATCCTGCTCGACCTTGATCTGGGTGATGGCACCCGGCCTCCGGACAACATCCGCCGGCTGCTGACCGGCGAGCGTGCGGTCATCGTGTTCAGCGCCGCGGCCACCGCGGCGACCGTGCGCTCGGCGATGCACGCGGGTGCCTGCGGCTATGTCCCGAAGACCGATGACGTCCAGGGGCTGGCCACGGCGATCCGGGCCGCGGCCTCGGGCAGCGGATGGGTCTCCCCGCAGCTGGCGTTCCTGCTGCTCACCGACGACTCACCGGACCGCCCGACGCTGTCGCCCAAGGAGGCCGAGGCGCTGCGGCTGTACGCGACCGGTATGCCGCTCAAGACCGTCGCCCGCCGGATGGGGGTCTCCGCGGAGACCGCCAAGCAGTACATCGACCGGGTGCGCCAGAAGTACCGCCGCGTGGGCCGAGACGCCGGAACCAAGATCGACCTTCGCAAACGCGCCATCGAGGACGGCCACCTCGACCAGGACTGACCGCCGCCCCGGCCGGCCGTCGCCCGGCAGGGCGACAGAAAGTCGAATGGGCGCTGGCACCCCCATGCCAGCGCCCATCGGCTGACGCATACCGGATCCCCGTGCCCGGTACACGCCCGCGCGCCACCTCCCGCAGAACGGGAGGGCGCGTGTTGGGGTCAAAGGCTGAACGAACCCGGCGTGTCCCCCGACCGCGCCTGGCCGTTCCCCCCGTGCGCCCTTGACCTCGTTTATCGTGCCTGATGGTCATGGTTGCTGTCATGACCCCACATTCCCACTACCGGGCGTCCCCCTGATGGGGGTCTTCTCCGGTACGCGCGGGGCTTGACGATACCCGCGGCGGACACCAGCAGCCCACAGACCAGCACCAGCCATATCCCGGGCCCGACGGTGACACTCGCGTCCAACCCGGAGCCCTCGAACGGACCGGACCCGCCCAACCGGGTCAGGTCGATGATCGCCGTGACGGCCACCATCAGCCCCGCCACACTGGCCAGCAGCCGACCCCACTGCGCGCGGCGGCCGGTGAGCAGCAGCCCCGCGAGCACGGCGAGAATCCCGAGAACGACGGTCAGCCGCCCATGCTGGCCCGGATCGGTGCCCCGCAGCGAGAACTCGATGAACCCGTAGGCCCGCACCGTCGCCCAGCTCATCCCGGACGCGACGATCACCCCCAGACCGGCCCCCATCGCCACCGGACCAGCCAGCAGGCCCCGACGGCGCGCGGCCGGCCGGGTCTCGCCAAGCCGTTCGGTGGCCGCCGGCGCCGCGTCGGAGCCATCCTCCCCGGTGGTGGGCAGCTCCCAGGGGGCCGCGACCAGCGGAGTCGCCACGTTCTCCCAGTCGGGCCCTCGTGTCTCGGCCGCGCCGTCACGCGCCCAGACCGGATTGGCGGTCGCCGCGGCCCTGGCTCGCCATGCGCGTAGGTCCGCCGCCACCTGGGCGGCGCGATCCCCACCACCCTCGGGTGTATCGGCCACCGACGGTGGACGCCCGGGCTCGTCGATGTGCGCGGACGCCGTGGGGCGCTCCCAGGGGCTACGCGGCTGATCGGTCACCACCCACCACCGTCCGACGACGCCGACGGGGAGCCTCGCGACCACCCCTGACGGTAGTACCACGCCGCACCGACGATCACACCGGCACGGGCCGGCTCGTCACGAACGGACGGACCTCCCGCCGTCCGCCCCGGTCCGTCCCGGGGGATGAACCTGCAGCGCCGCGCTACCGGCCAGCGCCAGGACCCCCGACACCAGGGCGAGCGTGAGGCCGCTGTGCGGGGCGATGATGATCGCATCGGCCGAGATCGCCCGGAAGGACGCCAGCGTCGGCGGCCCGTACATCCGGTCCAGGCCGGTCAGCACCACGATCGCCACCGCGCTCAGCCGGACGAACACGATGTCGACCCGGCCAGCGCCGAACGGCCGGTAGGCCAGCCGGGAGAGCGCCACCGCGGCCAGTCCCACGGCCAGCATCAGCACGACCCGGCCGTCGCCCACCTCGACCCCGCTGAACTGGCGGACCTGCTCACCGTCGGACATCGAACTCCACGGCATCACGCTGCCGGCGCCCGCACCGATCGCCCCCACCAGCACCGCCAACGCCGCCACCGGCCGAACCCGCACCGGCGTCGACACCGCCGACGCGGGCTCCGCGGCGGTCGCCACCGGCTCGGGCGCCGTGGCCGGAACCGACTTCGCCGCCGGCTCGGGCACCGTCGCCGTCGCTGTCGCCGTCGAGCCGGCGGGCCGCGGCGCGCGCGCCCCGTCTCGGTCGCGAGCCCCGTCTCGGTCGCGAGCCGCGTCCTGGTCGCGAGCTGCCTCCCGGTGGTCCCGAGGCGAACTGGATGGTCGCCACCCCTCGGCGGGATCCGCGCCGCCGGCGGGCTGCGCGGTGTCCGAGCGAGGCTCGCGGGCGACCACCCGAGCCGCTTCCCGGGCCGGGCTCCGGGGATCGGCCACAGGCGAGGCCAGGGTGGTCTCCACTGACCGGACGGGCTCCGCGGATCGCAGCGCCGACGTCGAAGGGGCGTCCACGGCCGGCGCCGGCTCCCGGCGTAGCGCCACCTGCATGGTCGGCGGGTCCAACGACGGCTGTTCGGTCCGCCGGTGGCTGACCGTCTGCTGGTCGGCGACCTCGGGGCCGCTCGGGGCGCCCTGGGGGGCCTCCTCCGGGCGCGCGCCGAACCAGTCGACCTGTGACTGCTCGCCACCGGAGCGCTGCCCTGGCGACGCGGACCCGGCCAGCGCACTGGCCGGCGTGGTACCGGGCAACGAGACGTCATGATCGAACCAGACGGGCCGTGCCCGGCTCCGCTCGTCCACCCTGGTGTTGACGGCCCGCGTCCCCGTGGCGGCTGACGTCCCCGTGGCGGCTGACGTCCCCGTGGCAGCCGACGCCGACCCGGTATCCGGCCGCGCGGTACCGGGTGCGACAGGAGCATCCCGACCGGGAACCGCCCGCCCCCCCGGCGACGCCGGACTGGCCGACCTCCCCTGCGGCCCCGGCTGCACCGCCTCCCCGGGCTGCACCGCCTCCCCGGGCTGCACCGCCTCCCCGGGGTGCACCGACGACGCGGGGTGCACCGACGACGCGGGATGTCCCGACAACGCGAGGGGCGGTTCCGCGGAACCGGGTGTCCCCGGGACGGAGCGACCCGTCGGCGGCACCGGACTCGGTGAACCACCAGCCGACGCCGGCGTCACGGGCGAGACGGACCCGGCCAACGCCGACGCGAAGCCGGACGGTGTGGCCCGCGCGGCAGGCGCGCCTGACGAAGCGGATCTGCCCGCGGAGCCCGGCATCGCCGGTGCGGCCGGTGCGGCCGGGCGGTTGGCGGAAGCGGGTGGCGGCGCAGAGGCGGGGCTTCCAGGCGTGGCCCGCGCCGAGGGCGACACCGGTGAGGCCGCCTGCCCGGGGGCGGCCGCGGCCGGACGGATGCGCAGCGACGGGGTTCCGGAGCCCGCGGAGGCCGCACCACCAGCGGGCTGCGAGCGGATCGGCATACCGCGCTGTTCTATGGAGCGGGAGTCTCCCGCGCTCGCCCGCGGCGGTGTCGAGTTCGCGGCGGCCGAGGATGGCGCCGCTGATGGGGATGATGCTGACGCCGACGAGGGCGCTGGCGCCGAAGATGTTGCCGGTGCGGGGGGTGCTGCTGGCGGCGGGGATGCCGCGGACGGGATGGGTGCCGCGGACGATGCCGCTGACCGGACAGGTCCTACCGGTCCGGCAGGCGCCGCTGACCGAGCCGGCGGCGCTGCGCGGGACGATGCCGCTGCGGGAGGCGGTGCTGCCGCTGGACCCGCCGACGCCCGCTGGCGCGGATCGGCTGATCCCGGCGTTCCCCGGTGGGGCGTCCCGGCGGCGGCCGCCCCCGCGGCGCGTGCCGTCCCAGGCGTCCCGGTCGGTGCCGGTGTGGATGCCGCGGGCGTGGGCGACAACCTGGTCGGCGACGGCGGAGCGGGAGCAGGCGGTGGGGTCGAGCGTGGCGCCGCGACGCGGGGCGGTACGCCCCGGGACCGCGGCGGCTCGCCCGATCGTGGCTGAACCGGCTGGGAGCGGACCGGCTGGGAGCGGACCGGCTGTGGTTGGGCCGGCGGTGACCGGTCCGGCTGCCGTTGCGCCTGCCGTGGCTCGGCGGGTCGCGACTCGGGCGGTCCTGCCGGGGTCGGTCGCGCGTCCTGGCCGGAGCGGGGGCTGGGCGATCCGCCACCCCCGCTGCCACCCGCGGCCGGTGTCGACCGCTCGGTCGACTGCTGAGCGTCCGGTTCCGACCCCTGTGCCACCATCCGACCACTCCCTGATGTCCACCTGGCGTGTGGCGTCCCCTCCCAACGGGGGACGCCACCAATCCCCGCGGGGCACGATCCGCCGTGGGCGGAACACCGGCTCAGGCAGCGGATGCGACAGGTCACATCATGACAGCCGCCCGACGGGGGACGGAACGGGTGTATCGGGTCAGGGCACCCGTCAGATCACCTCACCGATCCGGTGCACGCGCATCGTGTTGGTCATCCCGGCCACGCCCGGCGGGGTGCCGGCGACGACGACGACGAGCTCACCCGGCCGGCAGCGGCCGATCTGGAGCAGCGCGGTGTCCACCTGACGGACCATCTCGTCGGTGTTCTCGGCGAACGGAACCACGAAGGTCTCCACTCCCCAGAACAGCGCCATCTGGTTGCGCACGGCGGGGATGGGGGTGAAGGCGAGGACCGGGACCTCGCTGCGGTAGCGGGCGAGCCGGCGGGCGGTGTCCCCCGACAGGGTGTGCGCGACGAGGTACCGCGCGCCGACGGCGTTGCCGACGGACGCGGCCGCCTGGGCGAGCGCCCCGCCGAGCGTGCGCGGCTCGGTGCGCAGCAGCGGGATGCGCCCCAGGTCCGCCTCGGCGGTCTCGATGATCCGCGCCATCGTGGCGACCGACTCGATCGGGTAGGCCCCGACGCTGGTCTCCGCGGACAGCATGATCGCGTCGGCGCCGTCGAGGACGGCGTTGGCGCAGTCACTGGCCTCGGCACGGGTCGGCCGCGGCGCGCTGACCATCGACTCGAGCACCTGGGTGGCGACGATGACGGGCTTGGCCCGCTCCCGCGCCTGGCTGACGGCCCGCTTCTGCACCAGCGGGACGTCCTCGAGGGGCAGTTCGACGCCGAGGTCACCACGGGCGATCATCAGGCCGTCGAAGGCCTCGATGATGCCGTCGAGGGCCTCGACGGCCTGCGGCTTCTCGATCTTGGCGTGGACGGGCAGGCGGATACCGACCTCGTCCATGATCGCATGGACGGACTTGATGTCGGCGGCGCTGCGCACGAACGACAGCGCGATCATGTCGACCCCGAGCTGGAGGGCGAACCGCAGGTCCTCGCCGTCCTTGTCGCTCATCGCGGGCACCGTCAGAGCGGCGCCGGGGATGTTCATCCCCTTGTGGTTGCTGACCGGGCCACCGATGATCACGATGGTGTGGACGTCGGTCTCGGTGACGCCCTCGATCTGCAGGACGAGCCGGCCGTCATCCACGAGGATGCGGTCACCGGCGGAGACGTCCGCCGGTAGGTCGGAGTAGGTCGTGCCGACCTGCTCGGCGTCGCCGGGCACGTCGCGCACGGTGATGGTGAACCGCTGACCGGGGGTGAGGGTGACCTTGCCGTCGGCGAAGGTGCCCAACCGGATCTTCGGGCCCTGGAGGTCGGCGAGGATGCCGACGTTGCGCCCGGCGGCCTCCGCCGCCTCGCGCACCCGGGCGTAGACCGCGGCGTGCTGTTCGTGCGTTCCGTGGGAGAAGTTCAGGCGGGCGATGTCCATTCCCGCGTCGATGAGGGCCCGGACGTTCTCCGGCGAGCTGGTTGCCGGGCCGAGGGTACAGACAATCTTGGCTCTACGAGGCACACACAAAGCCTAAGTAATGATCGTCGGTCATTGCGCGCGGGGGCCGTCGGAGGCGGCAGGTGGCGCACCAAGCAGTAGTCACATCAGGTCAATCAGGTACAGGCTGCGTGTGGCCGCCCAAGGGCGTACCGTCCGTATCGTCGCCCAAGCGACGCGTGTCCGGTGACGCACCATACAGGACACATCTTCGAGACGCCGTCGAGCACCCGGAGTCCGGCATGAATCGAAATCCCGCAATTCACCGCCAGCCCTCCGGCGACATCGACATCGCGCTCACCGAGCCCGACCCGGGCTCCGCGGGCGCGGCCACGACACTCAGCGCCGCCACCGGCCCCGGTACGCCCGGCAGCCCGGCCACGACCGGTGCCTCGGTCACCGCGGGCGCCCTCGCGGACGGTGTCGTGGCCAGCGGCCACGGCGGGGCGTAGCCGGACCACGGTCCGCTCACCAGGGGGTCTCACCGCGTCGCACGACCACGAAACACCGTGCGACGCGGATCGCCACCTTCGCACCACCCCACCTCGCCGGCGAGCATGGCTGGGGTCACATCCGGCCATGCCGGCCGGGGGTCCCCGGCGTCGCCTCCATGCTTCTCCCACGGCCCACGCGGAGACGCCGGTCACGCCGTGACCAGGTACGGGGCGGGCCCGACCCGGCGTCAACACCGGTCCGAGACCTTGCTCACGGCGCCCCGCGCAGCGACACGGCCGTGCCAGGTCGGCCCGGAAGCGCACCGTGCGGCCGCACGCCGTCCGGCGGGTTCGGGGGCGCCAAAGCCCTACACCACCGTGGTGGCGAACACGTTGCCCAGACCAGACCAGGCGAAGAAGATGCGGCCATACCCGGCCGACGAAACACCAATGTCACGTACCCACCCCGCTCGACGGTGAAAAATCCCCTCTTCTCACCTGGGAGACCCACCGCCGCGTCAGGAACACGTCCGGACAGGCGAAGTACGCGGTCATTGTGCGGGTGCATCCGCCCGTTCAGCACGACAACGCGTGGATGAACGTGCGTGAACGCCGACCGGACCACCAGGACACACTGGTATTACGGCCGAGGTCCGACGACCCGCGGGTCGTCGCTCAGCCGGCGGCGAGGTCGTCCGACGCGCTCAGCAGACGCTGCCAGGCCTGGAGTTCCGGGCCGAGGGATCGATTCACCGTGACCGACCCGCGGGGCCGCAGCAGCGCCTTGGTTTCGGCCGCGGTCTCAGGTGGGACGGCGAGCAGCGCCGCTTCGACGGCGGCCAGTTCCGCGTCGAGACGCGGCGCGGGCACCACTCGTTGGGCCAGCCCGATCCGCAGGGCCTCCGCGGCACCGAGAGGACGTCCGGTCAGACTCAGGTCGAGTGCCACGGCAGGGCCCGTCAGACGGGCGAGATCGGTCAGAGCTCCGGCGGCGGGAAGGAGCCCCCACCGGGTCGCCCATTCCAGGCGCAGGCCCGCCTGGGTGGTGAGGATTCGCAGGTCGCAGGATGCTGCCAGGGAAGCGCCCACATCCCCGGTCCAACCGGAGAGGGCGGCGACGCTGATCAGATCGGGAGCGCTCGCGAGCCGCTCCAACGCCCGTCGCCACCCGAGCAGACCGTCCAACCCGAGCTGATCGGCTGGCGGCTGATCGGACGTCGACTGTGTGGGCGTCGACTGGGTGGACGTCCGATGCCCGGGTGTGGGGGCTTCGGACGCCGCGGCGACGGCCGCGGCTGGTGCGTCGATCACTACGACGGCGATGCGGATGTCACCCGTCAACCGTCGTAAGGCCTCACTCAGAGTGAAGCCGGCAACTCCCAGCTGGTCGGGGTCGGCCCGGCCCTGGAGCCGGATCCGGATGGCCGGGCCGAGTACGTCGACCCGAAGCCCGGCCGCCGCCGGTGCGGCGGCGGCCGGCACCGTCATGGTCAGGGAGTTTTCTTCTTGGTGCCCCGGGTCGCACCGCCACGGCCCCGCAGGGTGGTACCGGACTCCGAAAGAATCCGGTGGACAAACCCGTACGAACGGCCAGAGGACTCGGCAAGCAGACGGATGCTCTGCCCTCCTTCGTACTTCTTCCGAAGCTCGGCAGCCAGCTTGTCACGCTCGGCGCCGGTGATCCGGGTTCCTTTCCTAAGCTCGGCCAACGTGGCCCCCTCCGTGCTCGATGATCTGCGAACCGATCTTCACTCAGCTCGAGCAAACGCGCCACTCGAAGCAGATGTGATCCATCACACGCGCCGCTTCGCAGCGTGACCGCCCCGAAGCACCGCTTCCTCCACTTGTTCCCCGCCGGCCATAGCTCAGGGCATACCCACCCATGCACGTGCCGGCACACCGCCGACGAGCACGGGACCATGCACGGGGACCAGTGTCCCCAATCCCCCGCGCCCGACCTAACAGCGGCAACGGCGCGTCGCACGAACATCGCCACGGGACTCGGAGCGATCTTCCAACGACGCGATTCCGCAGGTACAGCCAACAGTCGATCACTGTACCGAGCCGATCCGGAAACGGCGAACGGGCCAGATCAAACCGACTGATTCCTCACATCACCGCTCAGAGCACGCAACCATAGAGACATCCCGCAACGCCGACATCCACTCCCACTCACACCCCGGCGCAGCACTACACCCGACGGTGGGCTCCCACCGGGACGCGTCGTTGACGCATGGTTCATCCTCGTCTGCCACGTCGCACCCACTCCCCCACCTCCGGCTACCGATCCGCCTGCCCACCGATCAGACGTCGACCCCGGGCCAGTCCCGCCGCCGGACTCGTTACGGTGCAGATGTGGTCCGTGCGGCGGTGGCGACTCCTCGAAGGACAACCCAGGCATGCCCGATCACCACCGCTCTCGCCGCGGGCCCGGCGCCGCAGGTGCCCAGGGAAGCCTGGTGAGCCTCACCGAGGACACCAACGGATCACCCGGACATCCACCCGCCGAGCCAGCCAGCCGCGCGCCGGAGCAGCCGGCCTCCCCCGGCGACACCCCACCAGCCGCCCCACCGCCGGTGAGCCCACCGCCGGTGAGCCCACCGCCGGTGGCCTCGGCGGCTGGCATCGGGTCGTCCGAAGCGGGGTCGTCCGAAGCGGGGTCGTCCGAAGCGGGGTCGTCCCGGGCCAGGTCGACGATGCGGGCCGAATGGGCCGAGGCCGGGATCTGGCTGCTGCTGGTGGCCTTCGGCCTGGTCGGCACCGCCGTTCTCGCGCGTTCCCACGTCGCGCTGGGTCTGCGCGAGCCGCCGTGGCATGACGGCTGGCAGGCCCGGTTCGACGCGCTGATCGTGGTGCCCGTGACCGTCGCCGCGATCATCCTCGCGGTGGTGGGACGATGGGCGTCCGCCTCGTCGGGGACGGTGGCCGTGTTCCGGCTGCCCTGGCCGCTGGTGCTCGTGATGGGCTACGCCGGGTCACTGCTGTGGACCCTCGCACTCGCCTTGATCACTCCCGGTGGCGTCCGGGCTGGCCTGCGCGCACCGACGGACCTGGTCACGGCCGCGGCGGCGATCGGCCGCAACCCGCTCGACATGGTCGCCGCCTACACCGACCGTGTGCCCCCCGCGACCGCGGGCTCGGTGGACGTCCTGCCCGCCCATCCGCCGGGCCCGTTGCTGGCCGCCTGGGCTCTCGCCCGGCTCGGACTGTCCGGCGCCGTGCCCCTGGGTATCGCCTTCACCCTGGTCGGCGCGCTGACCGTCCCGGTGGTGTGCGTGGCGGTGCGCTCACTGTGCCACGAGACCGCGGCCCGCCGGCTGGTGCCGATCCTGGTGCTCGCCCCGTGGAGTGGCTGGATGACCGCCTCGCCCGACGCGGTGACGGCGCTGCTGGCGGCGCTCGCGGTCGCGGTCGGGGTGGTTGGTTGCGAACCGGGGCGCCGCGACCGCACCTGGTGGGCGCTGGCCAGCGGTGTGCTGCTCGGGCTCGCCGCGCTGTTCGGCTACGCGCCGGTCTGGCTCGGCGTGGCCGTCGCCGCCGCCTACTTCGTCCGGCGCCGTCCGCTGCTCAACGCGGTGACCGGGCTCGGCGCGCTGCTGCCCCTGTTCCTGTTCGCGGCCTGGGGCTTCTCCTGGCCGGACGGACTCGCCCTGGCCCGGGTCCCCCACCGTCCCCTGACGGCGACGCTGGCCTGGGTGTTCCTCGACCTCACCGTCGCCCTGCTGGGTGCCGGGCCGGTCGCTGTGCGCGCGGCGCGCCGGCTGCGGCACACTCCCGGCTGGCCGTTCCTGGTCGGAGCCGCGGCGACGGCCCTGTTCGCGGCGCTGGCCCGGCTGGCCGAAGGTGGGACCCAACGCACCTGGCTGCCGCTGTTCCCCTGGCTGCTGGTCGCCGCGGTCGCCCCTCATCCCCGACCCGCCGCCCCCGGCGACCGGGTGCGCGCCGGCACACTGCCCGTCATCCTGATCTCACTCGGCGCCGCTGGTGCGATCACTCTGCGCCTGTTCATGGCCGGCCCGTCCTGACCGACCGCTCGCTCAGACCGCGGGCGCGCCGGCCGCGCTCGCCCCGGTCCCGGCGACGGGCGGGACGACGGACCCGGACGCCTCGGCGTCCCGGGGCACATCGGGTTCGAGGAAGATGCGCAGCTGGGTCGGCACCGCGGCACGCAGGGCCGCCTCGGCGCCGTCGATGGTCGCGGCCACCTCGCGCATCGTCACCGACGGTGGCAGCCCGATCTTGGCGGCGACGAGGAGTTCGTCCGGGCCAAGGTGCAGGGTCCGCAGGTGGACGATGCCGCTGACCCCGGGCGCGGCGGCGAGCGTGGTGCGGATGGTCGAGACCGTGGCCGGGGTGGCCGCCTCACCGACCAGCATCCCGTAGGCCTCGATGGCGACCAGGATGGCGACGACGAGCAGCAGGATGCCGATGGCCAGGGTGCCCACGCCGTCCCAGATGGGGTCGTCGAGCAGCAGGGTGAGGCCCACACCGCCGAGGGCGAACAGCAGGCCCAGTTCGGCGGCCAGGTCCTCGAGCAGGACGATCGGCAGTTCGGGCGCCCGAGCCTCCCGGATGAACTGCCACCAGGAGCGGTCCCCGCGGGTGTGGTTGGACTCGCGGATGGCGGTGGCGAACGAGAAGCTCTCCATGCCGACGGCGAGCACGAGCACCACGATGGCGATCAGCCCGCTCTCCAGCTCGTGCGGATGCCGGACCTTCTCGATGCCCTCGTAGACGGAGAACAGGCCGCCGACGCTGAACAGCACGATCCCGACCAGGAACGCCGCGATGTAACGGGCCCGTCCGAAGCCGAAGGGATGCTCCTCGTCGGCCGGGCGGGCGGACTGGCGCTGGCCGAGCAGCAGCAGACCCTGGTTCCCGGAGTCTGCGAGCGAGTGGATGGACTCGGCGAGCATCGACGACGACTGGGTGAACAGGAACGCCACGAACTTCGTGACCGCGATGCCGAGGTTCGCGGCCAACGCCGCGAGAACCGCCTTCGTGCCGCCCTGCGTGCTCACAGACCGCTCTCCCGTGTCGTCCGACGAGGTGCTGTTCCCGGGATCATGCCAGGGTGATGAGTTCCATCAGATCCGGGGACCAGTTGTCCTCGACGCCGTCGGGAAGCATGAGCACCTTCTGCGGGTCAAGCGCTTCGACCGCACCCGGGTCGTGGCTGACGAGCACCACCGCTCCCTTGTACGTGGTGAGCGCGGCGAGCACCTCGTCGCGCGACGCCGGGTCGAGGTTGTTGGTGGGCTCGTCGAGCAGCAGCACGTTCGCCGAGCTGCAGACCAGCCCGGCGAGTGCGAGGCGGGTCTTCTCACCGCCCGAGAGCGTCTTCGCCCGCTGCTCCACCACGTCCCCGCTGAACAGGAACGCGCCGAGGATGCGGCGCAGCTCCACATCGGAGGTGTTCGGCGCCGCGGCCCGCATGTTGTCGATCACCGAACGGTCGGCGTCCAGCGTCTCGTGTTCCTGGGCGTAGTAGCCCAGCCGCAGGCCGTGGCCGGGCTCGACCTGCCCGGTGTCGGGCTGTTCCTGCCCGGCGAGCATCCGCAGCAGCGTCGTCTTGCCGGCGCCGTTGAGGCCGAGGATGACGACCCGCGACCCGCGGTCGATCGCGAGGTCGACGTCGGTGAACACCTCCAGCGACCCGTACGACTTCGACAGGCCACTGGCGGTCAGCGGGGTGCGCCCGCACGGCGCCGGATCGGGGAAACGCAGCTTCGCGACCCGGTCGGAGACGCGGATATCGGCGAGCCCGGCGGCGAGCCGCTCGGCCCGGCGGTCCATCTGGTGGGCGGCCCGGGCCTTGGTCGCCTTAGCCCGCATCTTGTCGGCCTGGACCTTGAGCGCGTCGATCTTCTTCTCGGCGTTGGCCCGCTCCCGCTTACGGCGCCGCTCATCCTGCTCACGCTGGGTGAGATAGGTCTTCCAGTTGACGTTGTAGACGTCGAGGGCAGCCCGGTTGGCGTCCAGGTGGAAGACCTTGTTGATGCACCGGTCGAGCAGGTCGACGTCGTGGCTGACCACGATCAGACCACCGACGTGGGCGCGCAGGTAGTCGCGCAGCCAGACGATCGAGTCGGCGTCGAGGTGGTTGGTCGGCTCGTCGAGCAGCAGGGTGGCATCGGCGTTGCCGGCCCCGGCGAACAGGATGCGGGCGAGTTCCACCCGTCGACGCTGCCCACCGGACAACGTCCCGAGCCGCTGGCTGAGAACCCGGTCGGCCAGCCCCAGCGACGAGCAGATCCGGGCCGCCTCGGCCTCCGCGGAGTAGCCGCCGAGCGTGCCGAACCGGTCCTCCAGGTTGCCGTAGCGGCGGATCGCCGCGTCCCGCTCCCGGCCGTCGACCAGCTCCGCCATCTCGACCTGCAGCTTCTCCATGTCGCGCAGGATCACGTCCAGCCCGCGGGCGGACAGCACCCGGTCACGGGCGGAGTCGGTCGGGTCGCCGGCACGTGGGTCCTGCGGCAGGTAACCAAGCTCACCGCGGACGTCCACGGAGCCCGCGAACGGGATGCCCTCGCGGGCCAGCACCTTCAGCAGTGTCGTCTTGCCGGCGCCGTTACGCCCGACCAGACCGATCCGGTCCCCACCCTGAACCCGGAAGGAGACGGGCTCGATCAGGGTGCGGGCTCCGGCACGCAGTTCGAGCTCGGACACGATGATCATCCAGGCCTCTTTCGGGCTTGCGAACTTTGGGCTGACGGGCCGGCGGTCGACGCGTCCGGCGACGCGTCCAGCGGCCCGTCCGGACCGCGCGCGTCCTCACGATGCCGCGACGCACATGGCCTCCAGCCTACGGGGCGGCGCCGTCCGGCATACGGGGCAGGGCGGCCGGGCCGACCACAGACGCCACCGCCCGGCCGGCCACCGGGCCTCCCGCATGGGCGACCACCGGGGCCATCGCGGCGCCCACACCGACGTCGAGGTAGCCGGAATCACTGTCCACCGGTGCGCGGACGCCGCCCACCGCGGGCATCCGCACGGCCAGTACCAGCGCGTGGATCGCGAGGAGCGTGAACAGCAGCAGACCGGCGCCGACGTAGCAGTTCCCGGCGACCAGCTGCCAGCCGTGATGGGTGAACTCGACGTCGCCGGTGCTGGGCACCCACCAGATCGGGGCGAGCGTGAACAGCGCGCCGCCGACGATGGCACCACATCGGCCCCAGGCCGGACGGTCGGGATGGCAGCCGAGATACAGGAGCACGGGTACCAGCCACACCCAGTGATGACTCCAGGAGATCGGGGACACGAGCAGACCGGTCAGCGCGCAGGTCAGGTCGGCGAGCAGGCGACGCCCACCGTGATGGAGCAGACCGCAGACCACCAGACCGATCAGCATCACGGCGCCGGCCAGTGGCAGGTACAGCGGCCGCGCCCGATCCGCTCCGGACATCAGTCGGGAAAGGAACCCGAGCAGGGACTGGTTTCCCACGAAGGGAACGCCGCCGACGTGGTCCACGTCCAGGACGGTGCTTCCCCAGTAGATCGACGAGGAGCGAAAACTGACGGCGAACCCGGCGGCGATGGTACCGAGGAAGGCCACGGCCGCCCACCCGGCGCTGCGCCATCGGCGGGTGACCAGCAGGTACGGCAGGAAGATCAGCGGCGTCAGTTTGACACCGGCCGCCACACCGATCAGGACTCCGCGCGGTAACCGGGAGCGGCGGCCAAAAAGATCGACGGCGATGAGCAGGGCCAGGACAATGTTGATCTGACCCAGTTCGACGTTCCTTCTGATCGGCTCCAGCAGCAGAGCGGCGCCGGCGATCGACCCGTACGCCACCAGCCGACCGCTGTTCACCGAACCACGAACGGCCGAACCACGAACGGCCGAACCACGAACGGCGCTGCAGGAGACAGCGCAGAACAGGTACAGCGCCACCGCCACAAGGACCGCCCAGGAACCCTGGGAGAGCCGCCAGGGCAGGATCGACACCGGAACGAACAGCACCGCGGCGAACGGCGTGTAGGTGAAAGGCAGATCCGACTTCGGGTCAACGGCGGAATAAAGGTCTCCACCATGCCGGATCGCACTACCGCCTATCCGGTACACCTGGATATCCGTCTGTCTACTGAGCATCGAGACGACGACGAAGGCGATAATCACCAGAACTCCCAGCAGTGCGAGGCCCGCCTGAAATCCAGCCGACCCGACCACCTTCGGGTTCATCCGCACACTCAGACTCCCCGGCAGAGAAGAAGCGGTCGGACGGCGAACCGCTCCGCATCGACCGCGGCACAACCCCTGGGATACCGTGGGAACCCGCGATCCACCCAAGAACGAATGATCATTGTTTTTCAGCATACTACGGACAGCTTCCTTGCTGGAAAGCATCCGTTCTGCGCCGCCCGCCACCGAGCGGACCTGTACTTTTCTGAAACGTTCGGCCGGACGTCGCTACGCCCGACGCAGGGCGTGGCCCACAGCACGGCAGGGTCCGCCTCCCGCCGCGAACGCCGGGCCACACCGGACCCGGCGGCGACCACCGCCGGCCCGGGCCACCCGACCGCGGTCTTCCGACGCCCGCGACGTCGGCCGAAACATCGCCCCAACGACCACGGAACGCGCCCCGGCCACACAGAAAGTCCACAGGAAGGGCACAGCCCGAGCATTTCCCTGGAGATTTCTTAAAGAAGATTCCAGGACCATCAACCTGCGCTCAGCATTCCCACAGGTTGCACCACGAGTATCGGCCCCATGACGCAGCCGCCGGATCCGACCGGCCTCACCGTGCCCTTCGGCGCCCCGTTGGCGGCCACCGGCGACGCACCGACGAAGGATCCATGGTGGGTACGGCCCGGGCTGGTCGGACTGCTCGGCGGCACGGCACTGCTTTACCTGTGGGACCTGAGTGCCTCGGGCTACGGCAACAGCTTCTACGCCGCCGCCGTCCAGGCCGCGACCAGAAGCTGGAAGGCCCTGCTGTTCGGGTCGCTGGACCAGGGCAACTTCATCACCGTCGACAAGCCGCCGGCGTCGCTGTGGCTGATGGGGCTGTCCGGGCGGATCTTCGGGTTCTCCAGCTGGAGCATGCTCGTTCCCGACGCCCTGTGCGGGGTGGGTGCGGTCGCCCTGATGTACGCGCTGACGCGCCGCTGGTTCGGCCCGGCGGCAGGGCTGCTCGCCGGTGCGGTCCTGGCCCTCACCCCGGTGGCCGCCCTGATGTTCCGCTATGACAATCCGGACGGCGTGCTGACGTTCGTGCTGGTCGTGGCCGCCTACTGTCTGGTGCGCGCGCTGGACCGGGCGTCGGTGTGGTGGCTGGTCGGGGCCGGCGCGGCGCTGGGCCTGGCGTTCCTGACGAAGATGCTGCAGGGTTTCGTCGTCCTGCCGGCGTTCGCGCTGGTCTACCTGGTCGCGGCGCCGACCGGGCTGTGGCGGCGAAGCTGGCAGACGCTGGTCGGGGGCGCGGCCGTGGTGGTCGCCGCCGGCTGGTGGGTGGCGACGGTGCAGCTGTGGCCGCAGGGTTCCCGTCCGTACGTCGGCGGATCGACCGACAACAGTGTGCTCAACCTCGCGTTCGGCTACAACGGCCTGGGCCGGGTCTTCGGCGGCAGCGGCAACCGCGGCGGCGGAGGGGGATTCACGGCAGGCAGAGGAGGAGGAGGCGGCGGCGGAGGCGGGTTCGGCGGCGACCGGCCGGGCTGGCTGCGACTGTTCGGCGACCAGATCGGCGGGCAGGTCAGCTGGCTGCTTCCGGGCTGCCTGGTGCTGCTGGTGGCCGGCCTGTGGCTGACCCGCCGCGCACCGCGCGTCGACCGTTCCCGCGCCGCCCTGGTGCTCTGGGGAGCCTGGACGGTCATCACCTCCGTCACCCTCAGCCTGGCCAGGGGGACGTTCCATCCGTACTACACGGCGTCGATCGCCCCCGGGATCGCGGGCCTTGCCGCCGCCGGCACCGCCGTGCTGTGGCGGGAATGGGTCGCCGTCCAGGCGCGGGCGGCCCGGGTCGCCCGGGGCGCACTGGCCGTGGCGGTCACGATCAGCGGGGTCTGGGCGTTCGTGCTGCTGGGCCGCACGTCGGACTGGTATCCGTGGCTGCGGGTGGTGGTGCTCGTCGCCGCGCTCGGCGCCGGACTGGCCGCTCTCACCCGCCGTGCCCTGACCGGACGCGGCGCGACCGTGCTCGTCGGCGCCGGGCTCCTGGCCGTGCTCGGCGGCCCGGCCGCCTACACCGCCGCCACCGTGACCACAGCCCAGAGCGGCGGTCAGCCCACGGCGGGCCCGTCCACCCGCGGCGGGGGACGCGGCACCTTCCGCCTCGCCGCCGGCCGCGGGACGGGCGGTTTCGCTGGACCGGGCGGAGGCGGTCTCGGCGGCGGGGCCCTCACGAGCGGCCAGCTCACCGCGCTGTTGCGGGGCAGCCGAGGTTACCGCTGGTCCGCCGCGGTCGCGGGATCGTCGACGGCGGCGGGGCTGGAGCTCGCCACGAACACGTCCGTGATGGCCATGGGCGGTTTCACCGGCCGCGACCCGGCCCCCACCCTGACCCGCTTCGAGCAGTACGTCCGTTCCGACCAGGTGCACTACTACCTCGCCGGCGGCCAGGGCGGCACCACCACCGGGCGTGGTGGATTCGGGCGCGGCGGCGGGTCGACGTCCGCGATTTCCAGCTGGGTGGAGCAGCACTTCACGCCGCTGACGGTCGGCGGTCAGACCCTCTACGACCTGACCAGACCGCTCCCCGCCACCTCACCGACCGCCCGGCGGTCCGCCGCGGCGGCCGCGGCCCCGGCAGGCCGCGAAAAGCTGACCCGGGTTCAGGCGAGACGGGTGACGTTGACGGTGACACCGAGGGAGGTGGAGGCGCCGCCTGAGTAGACGCCGCGCATGGGGGGGACGTCGTTGTAGTCGCGGCCGCGGGCGACGACGACATGCTGCTCACCGGCGGGCACGGCGTTGGTCGGGTCGAAGCCCCACCATTCGCCGATCCAGCCCTCCACCCAGGCGTGTGACTGGCCGGCCACCGTCTCGCCGACGGCGGCGGAGGCGGACGGGTGCTGGTAGCCGGAGACGTAACGGGCGGGCATCCCGGCGGCGCGCATCAGCACCAGGGCGAGGTGGGCGAAGTCCTGGCAGACGCCCTCGCCCTGGTGCCAGGCCTCGACCGCGGCGGTGTGCACACCGGTGGTGCCGGGACGGTAGGTGAGCCGTTCCCGGACCCAGTCGCCCACCGCGGGGATGAACTCGGACGGGCTGTGCCGGGCGGCGAGTTCCCGGGCGGCCTCGACGAGCGCCGGGTCGTCCCCGGTGGAGGCGGAGGGGCGCAGGTACTCGACGAACTCGTCGGCGACCGGATCGGAGGCGAGCTGGGCCCAGGTGGGCGTGTCCGTCGGACGGACCGGCGCGGTGGCGGTCTGCACGATGGACCGGCCGGTGACGACCAGTTCGGTGTGCGGGGTGTGCAGGTCGAACGCGGTGACCTGGGTGCCCCAGTAGTCCCAGTAACGGTAGGTGGTCGCCGCGGGTTCGGTGCGGACCGTGGCCTCGAGGGTGAGCTGGGCGTCGGCGGTCTGCGGGATGATCCGCACCTCGTTGTACGAGGACAGCACCGGACTCGCGTACCGGTAGCCGGTGGAGTGCTCGATCCGGATCTGCCAGCTCACCGGGCACCTCCCCGGGTGGATCGGCTCGGCCGGGTCGGGCTGACCGACCAGCGGGTGCTCACCGGGCCGCCGCGCCGGGTCGCGGGTACGGCCCGGCGCCGCCAGATCCCGGTGCCGGCGCCTCGCCGGGGTGGCCGGGCGATACGGGTCGGGCTGGCCGGCCGCGTCAGGCGGTTCGACCGCGACGGTCGGTTCACGCCGGCACCTCCATCGCCCACGAACGGGGCGCCTCACGGGCGAAGTAGCGGGCGGTCACCTCGGCGCTGACCGTCGAACAGGTGCTCTGCAACGAGGCAAGCAGATCAGGCATGTCGGCCACCAGGTCGTCGACGCTGTGGAACTCGAGTTCGGTGCGGGTCCGCCCGACCAGACGTCGGGCGGTGTCGTCGACGGTGGAACGCGGGCTGCCTCGGCCGCGTCCGCCGTCCAGTTCGGCGAGGATCTGCTCGGCCAGCGCCAGCGACCAGTAGACCGAGCGCGGGAAGAGCCGGTCGAGCAGCAGGAACTCTGCGACCCGGGAGGCGTCCACCGCCCGGCGGTAGGTCCGCAGGTAGGCCTCGTGGGCACCGCAGGAACGCAGCAGGC
This sequence comes from Frankia sp. AgPm24, assembly GCF_023243055.1. Lineage (NCBI taxonomy): Bacteria > Bacillati > Actinomycetota > Actinomycetes > Frankiales > Frankiaceae > Frankia > Frankia sp. AgPm24. Next base: position 41,534 of record NZ_JALKFW010000211.1, read on the forward strand.
TGATCCAGCTCTGCGAATGCGGATGGTCACTGATGCTGGACGACAGCAGCCGCGAGGTCATGTCGACCCGTTCGAGGCTGCGGCCGAGCACCAGGAAGCGCCAGCCGTCGTCCCGGGCGAGGGTCGCGTCGACCAGACCGGCGAGCATCGCGGTGCGCTCCCGGACGTAGCGGAAGAACACGTGCGGGCCCATCCGGCGGGCCAGCTCCTCGGTGTGCGGCAGGTCGTTCCAGGTGACGTTGAGGCACTCCCAGACGTCGCTGGAGACGACCACCCGGGCGGCCCGGGCGTTCTCCCGGGCCGCGCAGAGCGCCCCGGTGATGCTGAACGGACGGTCGGGGTCGTAGGCGAGGGTCTCGGTGACCCGCCGCGAGTCCACCGACAGGGCGAAATCGGCCGGCTGACCCATCGCGGCGAGCAGTTCACGCCCGGCGGACGCCCCGTCCAGCCACGGATCCTCGAGCACCCGGTGCACGTGGACGTCGAGGATGCGCGCCGTCGACTCGGCCCGTTCGACATACCGGCCGATCCAGAACAGTGACTCGGCGATCCGGCTCAGCATGGCGCGTCCCCGCTCTCCTGAGCGACCAGGTTCCGCCGCACCGCCTGGTGCCGGTGTGACTGGTGCTGGTGTGCCTGGTTCTGTTGTGCCTGGTTCTGTTGTGCCTGGTTCTGTTGTTGCTGCTGTTGCTGGTCGGACGAGTCGACCGGGCCGAGGTCCGGGCCGGCCGCGGGGCGGACGTTGCCCACGGGGATGCGTCCGGGCGGGGCCTGCGGCACGCCACGGCCGGGTTCGCCGGCGAGCACCCAGGTGTCCTTCGACCCGCCGCCCTGACTGGAGTTGACCACCAGGCTGCCCCGGGGCAGCGCGACCCGGGTCAGGCCCCCGGGCAGCACCCACACCCGGTTGCCGTCGTTGACCGCGAACGGCCGCAGGTCGACGTGGCGGGGGCCGAGCCGCTCGTCCGCCAGCGTCGGGGACGTGGACAGCCGCACCACCCGCTGGGCGATCCAGCCACGCGGGTCCTCACTCACCCGTTCCCGCAGTGCCGCCAGCTCCTCGTCGCTGGCCTGCGGGCCGATGACGATGCCCTTGCCACCCGAGCCGTCCACCGGTTTGACCACGAGGGAGTCGAGATGATCCAACACGTGGGCGCGCTGGTCGGGGTCCTCCAGGCGGTAGGTGTCGACGTTGGCGAGGATCGGCTCCTCACCCAGGTAGTAGCGGATCAGCTCGGGGACGTAGGTGTACATCAGCTTGTCGTCGGCGACACCGTTGCCGAGCGCGTTGGCGATCGTGACGTGCCCGGCGCGGGCGGCGTTGACCAGCCCGGCGCAGCCCACCATCGACTCGGGCCGAAAGTGCACCGGGTCGAGCCAGTCGTCGTCGACACGCCGGTAGACGACGTGCACCGGCTGCTCACCCTCGGTCGTGCGCATCGTCACCTTGTTGTCGCGCACCGACAGATCACGGCCCTCGACGAGCTCGACCCCCATCTGCCGGGCCAGCAGCGCGTGCTCGAAGTACGCCGAGTTGTAGACACCCGGGGTGAGCACGACGACCGTCGGGTCGGCGACCTCCGGCGGCGCCGAGGCGCGCAGCGCGTGCAGCAGATGGGTGGCGTAGTCCGCCACCGGACGGACCCGGTGCGTGGCGAACAGCTCCGGGAACACCCGGGTCATCGCCCGCCGGTTCTCGACCACGTAGCTGACCCCGGACGGCACCCGGACGTTGTCCTCCAGCACCCGGAACCGGCCGGCCTCATCCCGGATCAGGTCGATACCGGACACATGCGCCCGCACCCCGTTCGGCGGGTCGATGCCGTGCGCCGCCCGGTGGTAGTGCGCGCTGGTCAGCACGAGGCGACGCGGCACGATGCCGTCCGCGAGCACCTCGGCCGAACCGTAGAGGTCGGCGAGGAACGCCTCCAGCGCGAGCACCCGCTGGGTGACTCCCCGCTCGATGACCGACCACTCGTCGTCCGCGATCAGCCGGGGCACCAGGTCCAGCGGGAACGGGCGTTCCTCACCGAACAGGTTGAAGGTGATCCCGGCGTCGCGAAACGCGCGGTCCAACGCGGCCTTGCGCGCGGCGAGGTCCGCGCTGGTCAACGGCTGCAACGCGTCGTACAGCGCGGCGTACACCTCCCGGGGGGTGTTCGATGTCTCGAACACCTCGTCCCAGGCCGCCGTGGCCGCCGCTTCCGCCGGATAACCCTCGAACAGGTCCGCCACGAAGCCGAGCGTAAAGTGCCCGTGTTACCTCCGCATGACGTCACGGCATGACGATCGGATGCTCACGGCCACCCCAAGGTGGCAGCGTCGACGCCCGAAGGTGGGATGCCGCCGCCCCCGAGGCGGGATACCAGCGGACCCAGGGGCGCGCGGGTGATCGCGGGTGCCGGGCGACTCGCGGCGGGAGCACCCCACCCGTCCGCCCCCGGCACGAGACGATGTACCCGTCCGGGTACCTCCGACCGCCCCGCCACCCTCCAGAACCGCCGCACGACCATCCACCCGCCGCGTGCACCGGAGCACGCGCGCTGACCGAAAGGCCGCACGATGTCGACGTTGCTGGTGACCGGAGCCGCTGGGTTCATCGGATCGAACTTCGTCCGCTACTGGCGTGAGCGGCACCCCGCGGACACGGTGATCGCGCTCGACGCGCTGACCTACGCCGGCTGCCGGGAGAACCTCGCCGACGTCGCCGATCGGATCACGTTCGTGCACGGCGACATCCGCGACGGTGGGCTCATCGAGGCCACCCTGCGCGAGCACTCCGTCGACATCATCGTCAACTTCGCCGCCGAGTCGCACAACAGCCTCGCGATCCTGCGCCCCGGTGACTTCTTCTCCACCAACGTGATGGGCACCCAGAGCCTGCTCGAGGCCGCCCGGACCGTCGGCGTCGCCCGCTTCCACCAGATCTCCACCTGCGAGGTCTACGGCGACATGGACCTCAACGACCCCGGCGCGTTCACCGAGAACTCCCCGTACCTGCCCCGCACCCCGTACAACGCGGCCAAGGCCGGCAGCGACCACGCCGTGCGCGCCTACGGCCTCACCTACGACCTGCCGGTCACCATCACGAACTGCTCGAACAACTACGGCCCGTACCAGTTCCCCGAGAAGGTCATCCCGCTGTTCGTCACCCGCGCGCTGCAGGGCGAGCAGCTCCCGCTCTACGCGTCGACCACGAACCGACGCGAGTGGCTGCACGTGATGGATCACTGCCGGGCGATCGACGCCGTGCTCGATCGCGGGCGGGTCGGCGAGACCTACCATGTCGGCTCCGGCGTCGAGGCCGACATCGAGACGATCGCCGACACGGTGCTCGCGGAGCTTGGCCTGCCCTCGTCGCTGAAGACGATCGTGCCCGACCGCCCGTCCCACGACCGCCGCTACCTGCTCGACTCCACCAAGCTGCGTTCCGAGCTCGGCTGGTCCCCGCTGATCGGTTTCAGCGAGGGCATGCGTTCCACCGTCGCCTGGTACAAGGAGAACGAGTCGTGGTGGCGCCCCCTGCTCGGCCGCTCCCCCGTCTCCGAGACCGCCTGGAAGAGCTGACCCTCGGACTCACGCGGGCCGCTGACCGCCCACCACGGAGGTGTAGAGGGCGGCGGTGCGCTCGGCCACGGCGGCCCAGCCGAACTCGGTGACGGCCCGGTCGCGGCCAGCTCGACCCATCGCCGTGGCTCTCGACGGGTCGGCGAGCACGGTGTTGATCGCGTCTGCGAGGGCCGGCGGGTCATCCGGCGGGACGAGCAGGCCCGTCACGCCGTCGTCGACGACCTCGGGGATGCCCCCGACCCGGGAGGCGACCACGGCGGTGCCACAGGCCATCGCCTCCAGGTTGACGATGCCCAGCGGCTCGTACACCGACGGGCAGACGAACACGGTGGCGTGCGAGAGCAGCTGGATGATCTCGGGCTTGGGCAGCATCCCGGACAGCCACACCACCCCGTCCCGGTCGGCCTGCAACCCGTCGACCAGCTTGGTCGTCTCCGCGAGCAGCTCGGGCGTGTCCGGCGCACCGGCGCACAGGACGAGCTGGGCCCGCCGGTCCAGCGCCGCGGCGGCGCGCAGCAGCACCGGCAGGCCCTTCTGCCGGGTGATCCGTCCCACGAAGATCACAATGGGGCGGTCGGGGTCGAGGCCGTACTTCTCGAGGACGTCGGTGGCCGGGTCGGGCTGGTACTCCTCGGTGTCGATGCCGTTGCGGATGACGTGCACCCGGGCGGGGTCGACACTCGGATAGGCCGTGAGAATGTCGGTACGCATCCCGGCGCTGACCGCGACGACGGCCGCCGCCCCCTCGATCGCCACCCGCTCACACCACGACGACAGCCGGTAGCCGCCGCCGAGCTGCTCGGCCTTCCACGGCCGCTGCGGCTCGAGCGAGTGCGACGTCATGACGTGCGGCACCCCACCGAGCAGGGCGGCGAGGTGGCCGCCGAGGTTCGCGTACCAGGTGTGCGAGTGGATGACGTCCGCCCCGGCCGCCGCGGCGGCCATCGACACGTCCATGGACACGGTGCGCAGCGCGTCGTTCACCCCGTCCAGCGCCGCCCACGGACGGTGCGCGGTGACGCCCACCGTCCCCGGCCCACCGGCGATCTCGACCACCGGGGCGTCCTGTGGTGCGGGGCCGCGTCCCTCCCGGTGCACGCTCAGGTCGACCAGCCGGGCGAGCTCCCGGGCGAGGTACTCGACGTGCACCCCCGCCCCGCCGTAGACGTCCGGGGGGAACTCGCGGGTGAGCAGCGCGACGCGCATGGACGGTCTGTCTCCTCGACGTGATGGCACAGCCCAGGCGGGCTGCGCGGATGGCACCGGTGGCGCGGGCGGTTCCGCGGAACCCGGCGAAGCGGTTCCGCGGAACACCAGCCACAACGATCACGACGTCCGATCATCCCGGACGACCGGACGGTCGGACGGTCGGACGGTCGGACGGTCGGACGGTCGGCCAGCCCGGTCAGTCGATCACGGTCAGGCCCTTGCCGACGACGGTGATGCCGCCCGGACTGACCGTGAAACCGCGGGCACGGTCGCGTTCCTTGTCGACACCGACCTGCGCGCCCGGCGAGACCTGCACGCTCTTGTCCAGGATCGCGTCGCGCACGACCGCGCCGCGGCCGACGACCGCGTTGTCGAGCAGCACCGCCCGGTCGATCTCCGACCAGGAGTTCACCCGCACCCCGGGCGAGAGCACCGAGGAACGCACCGTCCCACCGGAGACGATCACTCCGTTGCTGACGATGCTGTTCACCGCGCTGCCGGTGCGCAGCGGATCATCGTGGACGAACTTCGCCGGCGGCAGCGACGGCACACTGGTGAAGATCGGCCACTGCCGGTTGTACAGGTTGAACACCGGGTCGAGAGCGCACAGATCCATGTGCGCCTCGAAGTAGGAGTCCAGGGTGCCGACGTCACGCCAGTAGCCGTGGTCGCGTCCGGTGGTGCCGGGCACGTCGTTGGCGGCGAAGTCGTAGACGGCGGCGGTGCGCTGCGCGACGAGCATCGGGATGATGTCGCCGCCCATGTCGTGGCGGCTGTCCTCGTCGGCGGCGTCCTTGCGCAGCGCGTCGATGAGCACGTCGGTGGAGAAGACGTAGTTGCCCATGGACGCGAACACCTCGTCCGGGCTGTCGGGCAGACCCGGCGGGTCGGTGGGCTTCTCGAGGAACGCCTCGATGGTCCGTCCGTCCGGCCCGGTCTGGATGACCCCGAAGCCGCCGGCCTCGGCGCGCGGCACCCGCAGCCCGGCCACTGTCACCCCGGCGCCGGACGCCACGTGCTGGGCGACCATCTGCCGCGGGTCCATCCGGTACACGTGATCGGCGCCGAAGACGACCACGATGTCCGGATCGTCGTCGTAGACGAGGTTCAACGACTGGTGGATGGCGTCCGCGCTGCCGGCGAACCAGCGCGGCCCGAGCCGCTGCTGCGCGGGCACCGGGGTGATGTAGTTGCCCAGCAGGTTGCTCATCCGCCAGGTGGTGGTGATGTGCCGGTCGAGGCTGTGGCTCTTGTACTGGGTCAGCACGGCGATCCGCAGATAGCCGGCGTTCACCAGGTTGGACAGGACAAAGTCGATCAACCGGTACAACCCGCCGAAAGGAACAGCGGGTTTTGCCCGGTCGGCCGTGAGCGGCGACAGCCGCTTACCGGCTCCCCCGGCCAGTACCAGGCCGAGGACCCTGGGGCTCGGCACGGTCAGGCTCCCGTCTTGCGGCGCGATGGGACGACGACCCGCGGGATCTACCCCCCTGGCCGGCGGGAAACCTCCCTGAAACGAGCGGATTCCCCCGGGATGACCAGCTCACCGCCAGTCGCCACTTGCGACCCTACAAGTCCAGTTCGCCGGCTCCACCGGGGGTGCCACCCTCGCCCGACCGGGCTACGCCCCGCAGCCACCCGGCCGCAGCCACCACCACGGCCGCCCCGGCCGCCCGGGCCGCTCCGATGCCCGGGCCGCCCGGGCCGCCCGGGCATCGGAGCGGCCGGCTGTCGCTGCCCAACGGCAACACCCACCGACAAGGCGTCAACATCGTCCGGGTGCGGCGCATCGTGCCGGGGCTGGCCGGCCAGCATCCCAACAGGCCGGCGGATAGGGTAAATGCCCCGACCTGGAAGTAAACGGAGGAAACCGGTGGCAGCGTTATCGGACATCGAGCGCCTGATCGCGCTTGAGGACATCAAGCTCCTGAAGGCACAGCGCGACCGGTTTGTCGACACGAAGGACTGGGGCGCGCTGGAGACACTCCACGCTCCGGATCATCGTTCCGAGAACGGCGACTACCCACCGTGGACGACCGCCGCCGAAATGATCAAAAATGTGCGGGTCATCATGGAGCGGCTCAGGACCGCACACCACTCGCACACCCCGGAAATAACGTTCGACTCACCCGTAAGAGCACGGGGTATCTGGGCGATGACGGGTGTTTCCATGTGGGACCAGGGCGATGAGGAGCACTGGTTCGTGGCCTTCGGGCACTACTTCGAGACCTACGAGAAGCGGGACGGCCGCTGGCTTTTCACCAGCCGGAAGCTCACCTACCTCTTCAGCAGGACCTCGCCGGGTGGGATCTTCCCGCCGCCCGCACCGTCGCAGGCATAACCGTTCACAGGCCGGTTGCGGACCCCGTCCTCGAGCCCTTCCGGGCGCGGGTGACCGAGGCCGAGGTCGCGGACCTGCGCGAGCGGCTCGGTCGCACCCGCTGGCCCGACCAGCTACCCGGGACCGGCTGGGGCCTCGGCACCGACCGCGACTACCTGGTGGATCTGTGCGGCTACTGGCGGGACGCATACGACTGGACGGCCCTCGAACGACGCCTGAACGCCTTCCCCCAGTTCCGCACACACATTGACGGTCAGCGCCTGCATTTTCTGCATGTCCGCTCGCCGGTGCCGGAAGCCAGGCCGCTGCTGCTGGCCCATGGGTGGCCAGGCTCGATCGTGGAGTTCTGGGACGTGATCGGACCGCTGACCGATCCAGCTCGGCACGGGCTCGATCCGGGTGTGGCCTTTGACGTGGTGGTACCGTCGCTGCCCGGCTTCGCCTTCTCCGGCCCGACCACCGAATCCGGCTGGGACAGCCGGCGGATAGCCCAGGCCTTTCTCGAACTGATGACCAGGCTCGGTTACCCGCGCTTCTTCGCCCAGGGCGGCGACTGGGGCAGCACCATCGTCACGTTGATGGCCGATCTGGCTCCGCGGCGAACACGCGCGGTCCACGTCAACTTTCCCCGGCCCTGGTGCGAAGCCGCCTATCCGACGCTCTGCCACTGGACACAGATGCCCCGCGGCGGCCATTTCGCCGCCCTGGAACAACCCGACCTCCTCGTCGCCGACCTCCGCACGTTCTTCGGCAACCAGGAATTCTGACCCGGATCCGCCAGCGGCGGCCGAAGCCGAGGACCTGTGGATCATCTTCCACTCCGTGGGCTCACCCTGCGCCTCCCGTCCGAACCGCCGCGCGCCTCCCCCACCGGAGGGAGTGCAGTTCCGACGGCCGGGGGATCCGCTCACCGCATCGATGTCGTTTCCTGGTGCCATGACGACCAGGGAACGACGACCTCCCGGGGCATGCATTGACGTTCGGGATGTCAGCAAGCACTACGGATCGATCGCCGCGGTCAGCCGGCTCACCTTTGCGGTGGAACCGGGTCGGGTCACCGGTTTCCTCGGTCCCAACGGGGCGGGCAAGACGACCACCATGCGGATGATGCTCGGCCTCGACCGGCCGACCCGCGGTGAGATTCTGGTCATACGAAGACCCTGCTGTTCCCCGAAGCGATCCGGCACCTGGCCGGCAGGCGGGGGAACCGCACCGCCCGTGCGACGGTGCAGCGGGCCATGCTCACCGAACGGGAGTCGGATGTGCTCCGGCTGGTCTGTGCGGGAATGTCCAACAAGGAGATAGCCGGCCGCCTGTACCTCGGCGTCGAGACCATCAAAACCCATGTCGGCAGCGTGCTCGCAAAACTCGGCGCACGCGACCGCACCCAGGCGGTCATCATTGCCTACGAGGCCGGCATCGTCTGAGTCCCGGACCCTGGCGGCCTCCTACGTGTGGGTTTCGAAGGCGGTGACGAGGGCGGCGTAGCGGCCGCCGCGGGCCAGCAGTTCGTCGTGGGTGCCGATTTCGGCCACGCCGCCGGTGTCGACGACGGCGATCCGGTCCGCGCTGCGGACCGTCGACATCCGGTGGGCGATGACGAGAACGGCCCGGTCGGCCGTCGCCGCGACCACCGCGGCCTCGACGAGCCGCTCCGTACCGGGGTCGAGGCCGGACGTGGCCTCGTCGAGCACGACGACGTCCGCGTCGAGCAGGCACACCCGGGCGAGCGCGACGAGCTGCCGCTCGCCCGCGGACAGCAGCGATCCGCCCTCGCCGACCTCGGTGGCGAGGCCGCCGGGCAGGCGCTCGAGCCAGTCGCCGGCGCCGACCGAGGCCAGTGCCCCGGCCAGCTCGCCGTCGGTGGCGGCGGGGCGCACCGCCCGCAGGTTGTGGGCGAGCGTGCCGGTGGTGAGCTGGCCGTCCTGGGCGACCATCACGACCCGTGACCGCAGTGCCCGCCGCGTCACGTCCCGCAGGTCCACCTCGGCATAGCGGACCTGGCCGGCGGTGGGATCGAACAGTCGGGCCATCAGTTTGGCGAGCGTGGACTTGCCGGCGCCGGTCGGCCCGACCAGGGCCACCCGCTCGCCGGGGCTGATCGTCAGGTGCACCGCGTGCAGGACGTCGGGCTGGCCGTCGGCATACCGGAAGCCGACGTTCGCGGCGTCGAGCGAGCCGACCGCCGGCAGTTCCCGGGTGCCTTCGGGCAGGTCCACCGGCTCGTCGAGCAGGCCGTAGATCTTGCGCAACGCCGCGGCCGCCAGTTCCAGCGTCGTGACCAGGAAGCTCAGCGACTGCACCGGCTCGAAGGCGAGCAGCAGGTAGAGCACGAAGGCACTGAGGGTGCCCACGGTCACCGCGTCCCGGGTGGCGAGGGCGCCGCCGGCGGCCAGCACCGCCGCGATGCTGCCGACGGTCGCGAACTCCATCGCGGTGAGGTAACAGGACTGGATCCGTACCGCGGTGATGTTGGCGCCAAGCTGGCGGCGGCTGCGTCCCTGCAACGACGCGATCGTGCTGGCTTCCTGGCGATACGCCCGGACCACCCGCAGCCCGGCAAGCCGTTCGGTCAGTTCGGTCACCGTGTCCGCGACGCGGTCGCGCACCCGGGCGAACGCCGAGCGGGAGGCGCGGCGAAACCACACCGTCGCCGCGAACAGGGCCGCCGCCGGCAGCGCGCAGACCAGCGCAAGCTGCCAGGACAGCGCGAAGAGGATCGCGACCAGGAACACCAGGGTGAGCACCGCCTGCGTGAACGGCACGACGCCGAGCTGGACGGCGTCCTGCAGCGCGTCGACGTCGGCGGTCAGCCGGGACACCAGCACCCCGGCCGGGGTCCGGTCAAAGTAGCGAACCGACATCGCCATCACATGATCGACGGTGCGGCTGCGCAGCTCACGCACGAACCACTCGCCGATCCGTCCCACCAGCTCGGCCTGCAGCCGGGACAGCACCAGACCGGTCACCGCCAGACTCAGGTAGAGGATGCCGGCGCGAGTGATCACCCCGGTGTCGGGCCGGTCTCCCACCAGGCCTTCGTCGATGGCGTGACGCAGTATCCACGGGCCGGCAAGCGCCGTCGCCGTGGTCGTGGCGAGCAGCACCACCGCCAGCGCGACCATCGGCCAGCGTGGCCGCAACAGCAGCAGCGTCCGTACCAGCAGCCCACCGGGGCTCCGCCGGGACGTCACGGCGTCACCAGGGCGTCACGGCGAGCCGGGGCTTCGGGGTCGGGCCCGTCGGGGCCTGCCGGGCCGTCGGGACTGACCGGGCCATCGGGCTGGGTCGCCAGCACCTGCCGGTAGTAGGGCGAACTCGCGAGGAGTTCCTGATGGGTGCCGGTGGCCGCGACCCGGCCGCCTTCGAGCAGGACAACCTGGTCGGCGAGGGCGATGACGGCGGGACGATGGGCGATCAGGATCGTCGTGCGCCCCCGGATGACGGTCGCCAGCGATGCGACGATCTCGGCCTCCTTGGCCGGGTCCACCGCGCTGGTCGGTGAGTCCAGCAGCAGCACCGGCGGGTCCGTGACCAGTGCGCGGGCCAGCGACAACCGCTGTCGTTGGCCGCCGGACAGGCCAAGGCCCCGTTCACCGACCGGCGCGTCACAGCCGCCCGGCCGGCCCGCCACCACGTCCTGCGCACCGGCGAGCCGGACCGCCGCCCGCAGCTGATCATCGTCGGCCGTCGGCGCGCCAAACCGAAGATTGTCGCGGATCGTGCCGCTGAACAGGAACGCGTCCTCGAACCCCAGACCCAGCTGGGCGCGCAGTTCGGGGAGCGACCAGTCCCGGACGTCACGGCCGCCGACGTGGATCCGACCGGCGTCGACGTCGTAGAAACGGGGCACCAGCGCGGCGAGCGTGGTCTTGCCGCTGCCGGTCGCACCGACCACGGCGACGCAGGCCCCGGCCGGCACCACCAGGTCAAGCTCACGAAGGACGTGCCGCTCCGGCGCGTAGCCGAACGTCACCCCCTCGAACCGCACCTCAAGCCCCCCACCAGACCCGGCGGGCGGCGCCGCGCTGGCCGTGGTGGCCGGGCTGCCAGCGCTGGCCGTGGGCTCGATCGCTGTCGGTTCCGGTTGCTCGTCGAGGACCGCGGCAATCAGTCTGGCCGACACCGCCGATCGCTTCAGCTGGGACGCGGTCATGCCGGCGATCCGTAGCGGACCGACAATGATCAGGCCGAAGTAGCTGAACTGGACGAGTTCGCCGACCGTCAGAGCCCCGTGGGCGACGCGGAGCCCACCGATCCACAGCACGCCGACCAGGCCGAACGCCGGCAGCAGCTCGACGAGCGGCAGGTAGGTCGCCCGGACCGAACTGAGCCGCAGCGCCGCCCGCTGCACCTGGCCGGCCTGGTCGCGGACGCGGCGCCGCTCGTCATCCTCGGTGCCGAGGCCCTTCGTGGTGCGCACCCCGGCGATCGACTCCTCCACGATGCCGGCCAGCACCCCGAGCTCGGACTGCAGCGCCAGGGCCCGCGGTCCCAACTGCCGGGTGAACCGAACCGCGACCGCGAACACCGCCACGGCTGGCGCCAGGGCGACCACCGCCAGCACCGGGTCGATCCAGGCCAGCAGGATCGCCGTCCCGACCAGCATCGCCACGTTGGAGACCATGATCGGAATATTGATCAGGGGCTGCTGGACCTGCTGCAGGTCGGTCGTGATCCGGGCGAGCAGCACACCACTGGGATACCGGTCGTGGTACGCCGCCGGCAGCCGCACCATCCGCGCCAGTAGCCGGTCCCGCAGGTCGGCCTCCACCACGAAGGCAAGGGACTGCCCGAAGTAGCGGCGCAGCCCGGCGAACCCGGCGCCGACCACCGCCAGCCCGGTGAAAAGCGCGACCCCGAGCCACAGCTGGCCGGAGTCGCCGCCGAGTACCCCGGCGTCGATGGTCCGTGCGACGAGCAGCGGCGCGGCGAGTTTCGTCCCCGTCCAGAGCAGGCCGGCACTGATCCCGGCGGCCAGCAGCCGCCGTTGGCGACCTACCGCCGCCGTGACCAGTGCGAGTCCCGGTCCGCCCCTCACCGCCTGACGTCGTCGGACGGACCGGGGCCACCGATCACGGCCCGGTCCCCGACGCCGGCCAGGCCCACGATGAGGGTGATCGTCACGCGGAACCGCCGGGGGCCGCGGCCAGCGCCGCCGACACCGGGGCGATCGCGTCGCGCCGGGCCGCCTCGCCACGGTCGCGGCGGGCCACCTCCTCGCGCACCAGCGGAATCAGGTGGCGACCGTAGTCGATCGCGTCGTCATACGGGTCGTAGCCGCGGATCAGCAGCGTCGTGACGCCGATGTCGACGTAGTCGAGCAGCGCCGCGGCCACCGTCTCCGGTGTGCCGACCAGCGCCGTGGAGTTCCCGCCGCCGCCGATCGCGGCGGCCAGCGGCGTCCACAGCGCCCGGTCGTGCAGCTCACCCTTGGCCGCGGCGGCCAGCAGCCGCTGCGAGCCGACGTTCTTCGGCGCGTTGCGGTCGTTGCCGAAGCCGCGGAACTCCTTGAAGTAGGCGGCGGCCTTGCCGACGTTCTCCTTGGTGGACGCCAGGATCCGGTGTGCCCGCTCCCAGGCGAGTTCCTCGGTGGGCCCGAGGATCGGCCGGAACGACACGCTGATCCGCGGCGGGGTGGTCCGCCCGGCCGCGGCCGCGGCGGCGTTCACCGCCGCGATCTGCTGGGCGGTCTCGGCGAGCGGCTCGCCCCAGAGTGCGAAGACGTCGGCGTGCCGGCCGCCGACGCGGTAGGCCGCCTCCGACGATCCGCCGAAGTAGATGGGCAGGTGCGGCTGCTGCACCGGCAGCACGCCGGACAGGTGATCGTCGAGCTGGTAGTACCGGCCGTGGTGGGAGAACGGCTCGGTGGCGGTCCACGTCCGGCGGACCACCTCCAGGTACTCGTCGGTGCGGTCGTAGCGCTCGTCCTTGTCGAGGTAGTCGCCGTCGCGGCGCTGCTCGACGTCGCTGCCCCCGGTGATGATGTGGATCGCCACCCGGCCGGCGGTGAAATGGTCGAGCGTGGAGAAGTAGCGGGCCGCGACGGTGGGGAACACCACCCCGGGCCGGTGCGCGACCAGATAGCCGAGCCGCTCGGTGTGGGCAGCCGCGTAGGCGGCGACCTGGATGTTGTCGACCGAGCCGCTGCTGTACCCGATGAGCACCCGGTCGAAGTCGGCGTCCTCGTGGGCGCGGGCGAACCGACGGGTGAAATCACGGTCCACGACGGGACCGGGAGTGAACGTGCTCGCCTCGGAACCGGGGCGGGTGGCGATCAGACCGACGAACTCAACCGGCATGGTGGGGTCTCCTTCCGGACGGGGACAGGTGGTGGTGGCACGGGGACCCGGCGCACGGCGCCGCCGTGTCGACCAAGTCGATCGGCAAGATGAACTTCACGCCGCGAGGCGCCCAGGGTGAATCCGCTACGACGCCCTCTGGCGCGCGGACCCACCCCGGTTCTCGCGGGACGGCGTGGTGTTCTCCGTGAGCGGTGGCCCACCCCGAGGCGGACCTGGATCGTGGGCGCCTGGTCTTCGGGGCCTGGATCCGTGGGCGCTCAGACCGTCGGCGGCCTGCCGTGACAGAGCGCGCTCGACACCCGTCGCAGACTGATGTGGCGCCGCTGAGCTGCACGCAGGCCCAAGGTCATGTCCCGCAGACTGACCGAACCGGACGAACCTGTCAACAAAAGACCAACCAGTGACTACATCGCCACATAAAGCCAGCGTAGAGCCCGTACCCCTACGTAACAGCTGGTCGTCTGCCCGCCACCACAGTCCGCCTCCTCGACCACATGGAGCCCCCCGCGTGACGTAACTGGCGGCGTACGGTCGGCCCGAGGTAACCCGAATCAGGGAAAGCCACCACATGACGAAGAACGCCGAGGGGCGTTTCACGGTCTTTCCTGTGCATCCGGGTCACGACATTCCGATCGGGACACCGCGTCGGATCAGCGGAAGTTACGAACAGGCCGGACAGTGAAAAACTGGACACGATGAGTCAGGGAACCTGCCGGCCGACCAGGGTTGCCATGGGAACGTCATCCGGAGCTTACGTGTCGTGAACACCCGCTGGTGACTATCAACCGATGGCGTGTCTTGAGTTCCGGCTGCTCGGCCGCGTCGAGGTGTATCGGGACGGAGCACCGGTGGATGTCGGCGGCCCGAAACACCGGGCTGTTCTTGCCTCGCTGCTGCTGCGCGCCGGCCGGGTGGTGTCGGTCGACCAGCTCATCGACGATCTGTGGCCGCAACAGCCGCCGACCCGGGCGGCCGCCACGGTGCAGGTCTTCGTCTCCCAGCTGCGCCGGGCGCTGGAACCGCAACGGTGCCGCGGGACGGCGGCGACCGTCCTGGTCACGGCGTCTCCCGGCTACCTGCTCGACATCGACCCCCACACGGTGGACGCGCATGCCTTCGCCGATCTGGTCGCTGACGGCCGGGCGGCGCTCGAGGCCGCGGACCCCGAGCGGGCGGCCCGGCTGCTGCTGCGCGCCGAAGGGATGCTGCGCGGCCCGGCGCTGGCCGATGTACCGTCCACGCCGTTCGCCGGGGCGGCGGCGGCCCGGCTGACCGAGCTGCACCTGGGTGCGGTCGAGGACCGCATCGACGCCGAACTCGCCCTGGGCCGGCACGTGGCCCTGGTCGCCGAGCTGGAACAGCAGGTCCGCCGGCATCCGCTGCGCGAACGGCTGTTGGCCCAGCTGATGCTCGGGCTGTACCGGTGCGGGCGGCAGGCGGATGCGCTGGCCGCCTACCGCGAGGCCCGCCGGGTGCTGCTCGACGAGCTGGGGCTGGAACCCGGCGTCCGGCTGCGGCAGCTGGAAGCGGCGGTCCTGCGCCACGACCCCACCCTGGCCTGGTCACCGGCGGTGGCCGCGCCGACCTCGGCACCCGAGGGCACGGTGGCGGATCAGGGACCAGCGTCCGTGGATCGGCCCGGCCGGGTCCTGGTGGTCGACGACACGGCCATCAACCGCACGATCCTGGCGGCGGCGGTGACCCGGCTCGGTCACGAGGTGGAGACGGCCGACGACGGCCACCGGGCCCTCGAGCTGCTGCGGGCCGCCCCGGACGGCCCGCGGGGGTTCGACCTCGTCCTGCTGGACCTGCTGATGCCGGTGCTGGACGGCTACGCGACGCTGACCGCGATCAAGGCGGACCCGACCCTGGCCGCCATCCCGGTCATCATGGTGTCGGCGGTGCCGGAGCTGGAGAGCGTGGTGCGCTGCATCGAGCTGGGCGCCGTCGACTACCTCCCGAAGCCGTACAGCGCAACGATGCTCCGGGCCCGCCTCGGCGCGTCCCTGCAGGCCAGGCGGTCGGCCGCGGCGCGGGAGAAGGCCCTGCAGGCCGAGATCGCCACGCTGCGCGCCGAGGTGTCCCGTGCGCGGATCGGCACCGGACCCGATCACCTGTGAGGCTGTCCGCGAACCGGCGACCGATGTCGCTGCGCGGGCTGGTGCGGGGTGGCGTCGGTCTCGGTGTGCTCGTGCTGGCCGCGCTGCTGCTGGTCAGCCTGAAGGCCGAGAGCAGCACGCGGCAGACGGCGGCGGCCGAGGCGCGGCGGTCGCAGTCGCTGCGGCTGGCCTACGAACTGCGCCAGACCTCGGACGACCTGACCCGGATGGCGCGCACCTACGTGGTCACCGGGCAGGCCCGCTACCGCGTCTGGTTCCAGGAGATCCTCGCGATCCGGGACGGCACGGCGCCGCGTCCGGCGAACTACGACAACATCTACTGGGACGTCGTCACCGACACCGGCCGGCGGCCCACACCGTCCGGTCGCCCGGTCGCCTTCGCCACGCTGGCCGCGCGGGCCGGGTTCACCGGCCAGGAGCTGGGCCTGCTGACCACGGCCAAGGCCCGTTCGGACGCCCTGGCCACCGTCGAGCAGCAGGCGTTCGCCCGGGTCGCCGCCGGCGGCGCGGGCAACCGGCAGCGGGCGACGACCATGCTCTTCGACGCCTCCTACCTGCGGGCCAAGGACGAGATCATGGCGCCGATCGGGCAGGTGCTGACGCTCGTCGACGCCCGCACGGCCCGGGAGACCGCCCGGGCGACCCAGGCGGCCCGGGGCTGGTCCGCGGGCGCCATCGCGGCGGCGCTGCTGCTGCTCGGCGGCATGGCGGTGTTCGCCGCCGTGACCCGCCGGGCGGTGCTGCGTCCCGTCGCGGAGCTCGACGCCGCGACCGCCCGGATCGCCGCCGGGCACACCGACGCCCCGGCCCGGGTCGCCGGGGTCGGCGAGCTGCGTTCCCTGGCCCGGCGCTTCAACGAGATGACCGGCCGGGTGCAGGGCCGCACCGCCGAACTCCAGCTGCTGCACCGGGTGGCCGACACCGCCCATCGCGCCACCGACCTGGCCACGGCCGCCACCGACATGGTCGATCTGGTCCGCGCCCACACCGGCTGGCCCGCCGGCCGTGCCTACCACCGGGACGGCGACCGGCTGGTGCCGTTCGTCCAGGTGGACGGCGTCGGGCCGCTCCCCTCCGTGACGCCGGCCGCGCTCGCGGCCGAGGCCGCCCCGCCCGGCCAGGCCGTGTGGCTGCCCGCCCCGCCGGGGATCGCCATCGCGGTACGGGCCGGACGGGGCGCGGCGGCGCGGGTGGTCGCCGTGCTGGAGTTCCGCACCACCGACGCCACCGCCCCGGACGAGACGTTGCTGGCCCTGCTGGCGGACGTCGCGGCCCAGCTCGGTCAGGTCGCCGACCGGATGCGCAGCGCCGATGCGCTGCGCGGCGCCGCGTCCGCCGCGCAGCGCGCCAACGCCGCCAAGAGCGACTTCCTCGCCACGATCAGCCATGAGATCCGGACGCCGATGAACGCGGTCATCGGCATGTCGGGGCTGCTGCTGGACAGTCCGCTCGACACCGGCCAGCGCCATCTCACCGAGGTCGTCCACGACAGCGCCCACTCGCTGCTCCTGATGATCAACGATCTGCTCGACTTCTCCAAGATCGAAGCTGGTCAGCTCAGCCTCGAACGGGTGCCGTTCGAGGTCGGCGCCTGCGTGCGGGCCGCTGTCGACCTCGTCCGCGCCGATGCCGCGACCAAGAACGTCACGCTGACCTGCACCCTCGAGGCCGGCACCCCACGGGCCATGGTCGGCGACCCGACCCGAATCCGACAGATCCTGCTGAACCTCCTGAGCAACGCCGTGAAGTTCACCGAGCGGGGCGAGGTGACCATCACCGTGGGCGCGGTGCCGAGCGCCGTGGCCACGCCCGCGGGCACGGCGCCCGGCACGTCCGACGGCACGTCCGACGGCTGGTACGAGTGGCGCTTCACCGTGCGCGACACCGGGATCGGCATCCCCGCCGAACACCTGGAGTCGATCTTCGAATCGTTCACCCAGGTGGACGCGTCCACCTCGAGGCGCCACGGCGGCACCGGGCTGGGCCTGGCGATCTGCCGGCGGTTGACCACCCTCATGGACGGGACGATCCTCGTCACCTCCCGGCCCGGTTCCGGCACCACGATGACCGTCGCCCTGCCCGCGGCGGCGGCGCGGATGCCGCCGCGGACGGCCCGGCCCGGCCGTTCGACCCTGCCGGTTCCCCAGGCCACCGCCCTCCCCCGGGCCAGCACGGCTCTCGCCACCGCGGCGGTCCGCCCGGCCGCGGTCCGCCGGATTCTGGTCGCTGACGATCATCCGGTGAACCAGCGGGTG
The DNA here is from genome assembly GCF_023243055.1 of Frankia sp. AgPm24. Lineage (NCBI taxonomy): Bacteria > Bacillati > Actinomycetota > Actinomycetes > Frankiales > Frankiaceae > Frankia > Frankia sp. AgPm24. The sequence goes on from NZ_JALKFW010000211.1 coordinate 59,334, forward strand.
GTGCTCCTGCAGCTCACCGGTCTCGGCCACCGGGCCGATCTGGTGAGCAGCGGCGCCGAGGCGGTGGCCGCGGTGCGGCGCGCGCACTACGACGTCGTGCTCATGGACGTCCAGATGCCCGACGTCGACGGTCTGGCGGCCACCCGACGGATCCGGGCGCACTTCGGTGGACGCGGCCCGTGGATCATCGCACTCACCGCGGGCGTGCAGCCCGGTGCGCGACAGGCCTGCCTGGCCGCGGGCATGGACGACTACCTGACCAAGCCGCTGGTGATCCCCGACCTCGTCGCCGCGCTGGCCCGCGCACAGCCACCGGGCGGCGACCCCACCCTGGACCCGGCCGCCCTCAACCGGCTGGGCGAGCTGGTCGGGGGCGACAGCGCGGCCCTGTCCAGCCTGATCACCGACTTTCTCACCGACACCCCGAAGCTGCTGGACGCCCTCACCACGGCCGGTTCCGATCCCGTCACGGTCCGCCGCGCCGCCCACACCCTGAAGGGTCTCGGTGCCACCTTCGGGGCCACCGGCCTCGCCCGGCTGTGCCAGCGGATCGAGATCCGGCCCGGCGCCGACGACGAGCTCGCCCTGCTGCTACCGGAGATCGCCGCCGAACACGCCCGCGTCGCCGCCGCCCTGCGCACCCTCGTCTGACCGCCGTGGCCGCCCGGCCACGGTTCCCCCCGCTGGCCCCGGCACCTGGCTGACCCGGCACCTGGCTGACCTGGCACCTGGCTGACCTGGCACCTGGCTGACCTGCGGCGAGGGCGCTTGGCCGCTGCTTGGCGGTTGCTAAGCGGTGCCCTGTTGGCTGACCAGCAGGGGTCAGCGCCGCCCCCGTCGCCCCGCCACCCGCTCCCGCGGTGGCCTCGGACCCGCGCCTGTGCCCCCTGAGAAAGGCAGTCCGCGATGAGCACCGTCAGCCCTCCGCACGACCCGGCCACCCATCCCGGCCCACCCTCCGACCACACCGGTGCCGCCTCCAGCGCCGCGTCCGGTGCCGGGAAGGAGACCCTCGAGGACTACACCCTCCGGTTCGCGCCGCGCAGCTACCGGCGCTGGGGCACGGGAATGGTCGCGATCTCGGCCCTCGGCGGCATCGCCTATCTCGCGGACTTCGCCATCGGGGCGAACATCGGCCTTTCCTACGGGACGACGAACGCCCTGTGGGGCATCGCGGTCTTCACCGTGGTGATCTTCCTGACCGGTTTCCCGCTGGCCTTCTACGCCGCCCGTTACAACCTGGACCTCGACCTGATCACCCGGGGCAGCGGTTTCGGCTACTACGGCTCGGTCGTCTCGAACGTGATCTTCGCGTCGTTCACGTTCATCTTCTTCGCCCTCGAGGGTTCGATCATGGCCCAGGGTCTGAAACTGGGCCTGCACATCCCACTGTGGCTGGGCTATCTGACGTCCACCCTCATCATCTTCCCGCTCGTGGTCTACGGGATGAAACTGCTGTCGACCCTGCAGCTGTGGACCACACCGCTGTGGCTGGTGCTGATGGTGCTGCCGTTCGGCTACCTGCTGATCCGTCATCCCGACTCGATCAGCGCGTTCTTCGACTACGGCGGGCAGGACGGCAAGGGCGGTTTCGACCTCGGTTCGGTCTTCCTGGCCGCCGGCATCTGCCTGTCACTCATCGCCCAGATCGCCGAGCAGATCGACTACCTGCGTTTCATGCCGCCGCGCACCCCGGAGAACTCGCGCCGCTGGTGGACCGCGATGGTGCTGGCCGGGCCCGGCTGGGTCTTCTTCGGCGCCGCCAAGCAGATCATCGGCATGTTCCTGGCCGTCTACCTCATCGCCAACGTCGCGGACGGCGCGGGCGTGGCGAACCAGCCGGTGCACCAGTTCCTGGAGATCTACCAGGATGTCCTGCCGCACTGGGCGGCGCTGGCGCTGGCCGTCGCGCTCGTCGTGATCAGCCAGGTGAAAATCAACGTGACCAACGCCTACTCCGGCTCGCTGGCCTGGACCAACTCGTTCACCCGGATCACGAAGACCTACCCCGGACGGCTCGTCTTCCTCGGTTTCAACCTGCTGGTCGCGCTGATCCTGATGGAGGCTGACATGTTCAGCTTCCTGAACACGATCCTCGCCTTCTACGCGAACTGTGGCATGGCCTGGGTGGTCGCGGTGGCCTCCGACATCGTGTTCAACAAGTACCTGCTGAAGATCTCGCCGCTGCGGCCCGAGTTCCGCCGCGGCATGCTCTACGCGATCAACCCGGTCGGTTTCGGCTCGATGATCCTGGCCGCCGGCATCTCCATCATCGACTTCTACGGGGGCCTCGGCTCGGGCCTCAAGCCCTACTCCCCCCTGGTCGCGATCGTGCTCGCCCTCGTCCTGCCGCCGATCCTGGCCGTGGCCACGAAGGGGAAGTACTACCTGCGGCGCACCGACGACGGCATCGACCTGCCGATGTACGACGAGTACGGCAACCCGTCCGGGCAGACCCTGACCTGCCATGTCTGCGAGCAGGAGTACGAGCGCCCCGACATGGTGCGGTGCGCGACGCACGACGCCTACATCTGCTCCCTGGACCTGTCCACCGACAAGGTCGGCGACCACGTCCTGCCCGCCCAGGCCTGACCTTCCAGACCGACCCGACCCGGCCCGGCCCTGACCCGCCCGGCGCACCGTTCGGAGTCAGCCGGCTGAGGGCTGGGGCTGGGGCTGGTCGCTCCTCGTGGACGCTGACGTGGCCGTGGCTCGTCAGCTCAGGCAGCGCGGTTCGTCATCTCGCACCGGCCGAGACCACCCACCAGCACCACAGAAGGAGGGGGGTAACAGCACCCCCGACACCACAGAAGCGGGGGGGTACGAGGCAGGCAGCACCACAGAAGGCGGGGTGCGCGTAGAGCGACCTCATGGTCACATCCCGCAGTACACCTCACGGCGGTGGCCGACCCCCACCGCCAGCACCACGAGGACGCCGTCGTCCATTTCGTAGAGGAGCCGGTGGTCACCCACCCGCAGGCGGTAACGGTCCTCGTGGCCGGCGAGCTTCTTCACCTGCGAGCCCGGCCGCCGGGGATCATCCCCGAGCAGGCTCAGCGCCCGCAGCAACGCGAGGGCGGTGGGCTGCGGGATCGCCCGAAGCTGGCGTACCGCCCGTTCGCGCCAGCGGAACGTGTACTTCACGCGGCGCCCTGGTCGGGCACGTCCTCGAAGATCGCAGCGGCAACCTCGGCCATGCTGTACGTCCTGGCCTCGGAATTCTCGGCCAGGTCACGGTCGGCTTCGCGGGACAGGTGCCGATCGACGGCGTCCTCGAGCGCGTTGAAATCCTCGATGGGCACCACCGCTGCCACCGGCTGGCCGTTACGAGTGATCACCGTCGGCGAACCCGCCTGGGCCCGGCCGATCACCTCCGCGAAGTGCGCACGCGCATCCCGCACACTTACCTCGCTCTGCTCGGCTCCCACGACCGACGGTGTACTCCCAACTGTGTACACATCCGATGCCTGCCGGGCCGAGGCGGAGGTTGCTGTGCCTCGGCCCGGCGGGGCGCGGGTGGGCGGGTCAGCGGGGTTCGTCGCCGCGCAGGGTGACGCGCTGGATCACGCGGTGGGCGTCGCCGAAGTCGCCGACGACGGCGTGCTGGGTCGCCCGGTTGTCCCAGAAGGCGATGGTTCCCGGCTGCCAGTGGTAGCGCACCGTGAACTCGGGGCGGACCGAGTGCTGGTAGAGGAAGGCCAGCAGAGCGTCGCTCTCGGCGATCTCGAGTTCCTTGATCCGGGTGGTGAAACCCGGGTTCACGAACAGGGACCGGCGGCCGGTCTCCGGGTGGGTGCGCACGACCGGGTGCTCGACCGACTCGAGCTTGGTGAAGCTCTTTCCCTCCCAGTGCCCTTCGCCGACCAGGTCGAGGATCGCCCGGAACTGGTCCTCGCCGTCGTGCACGGCGGTGAGCGTGCCGAGGAACCCCCGCAGCGCCGGACTGAGATCGGCGAGGGCGGCCTCCTGGTTGGAGAACAGCGTGTCGCCGCCGGCCGGGGGCACGACGACCGCCCGCAGGATCGAACCCAGCGGTGGGCGCGCCACGAACGTCACGTCGGTGTGCCAGTGCAGGCCGCGGGAGACACCGCCGATCCTGCCGTAGGTGGCGGCCAGTTGCCGGGCGACGCTGTAGTCGATCTCGAACACCTCGGGCTGGTCGGCCAGGCCCGGGATGACCGGGTGGCCCTCGGTCGGCGCACCGAAGCGGCGGGCGAAGGCGAGGTGCTCGGACGGGGTGAGGTCCTGGCCCGGGAAGAACACCACCTTGTAGTGCAGCCAGGCGGCGCGGATCGCGGCGATCTGGGTGTCGTCCAGGGTGCGCAGGTCGAGGCCGCGCAGTTCGGCGCCGATGGTGCCCGACAGCGGGACGACGTCGAACGGCAGCTCGGGCGCCACGGACCCGGCGGGCGTCTGGTCGGTGTTCGCCGTGGTGGCGGCCCTCGCGGTGGCGGCCGCGTCGGTGGCGGCGGCCCTGATGTCCGCGATCCTGGCGTTCGTGTCGGTGGTGACGGTCATGACGGAACTCCTTCGTGATGGATACCGGCGGCGCTCTCGTCGATGCCAAGCTCCCGCAGCAGCCGGGTGCGCAGCGCGGTGAACGCGCCGTCTCCGCGCAGCCGGGGGTGGGGCAGCTCGACCTGGAGATCGAGGGAGAGGCGTCCGTCGGTGAGGACGAGCACGCGGTCGGCGAGCAGGATCGCCTCGTCGACGTCGTGGGTGACCAGCAGGACGGTGGGGCCGTGCCGGCTGCACAGTTCCTGGACCAGGGCGTGCATCCGGATGCGGGTCAGGGCGTCGAGGGCGCCGAACGGTTCGTCGAGCAGCAGCAGCCGCGGCTCACGGACCAGCGCGCGGGCGAGGGCGGCGCGCTGCGCCTCGCCACCGGACAGGGTCTTCGGCCAGTCCCGCTCGTGGCCGTCGAGGCCCACCTCGCGCAGCGCCGCCCGGCCCCGTTCGACCGCCGCCGCACCGCGCTGGCCGAGGGTCACGTTGTCGAGCACGCTCTTCCACGGCAGCAGCCGCGGATCCTGGAAGACCACGGCTCGGCGCGGCGGCACGAACAGGTCCCCGCCCGCGTCCGGGTCGAGGCCGGCGAGCGCCCGCAGCAGCGTGCTCTTGCCCGAGCCGCTGCGTCCGAGCAGCGCCACGAACTCCCCCGGCGCGGCCCGCAGGTCGATGTCGCGCAGCACCTCGCGCGGCCCGAACGACCGGGTGAGACCACGCGTCTGGAAGCCGACCTGGGTGCTCACCGTCCCGGTTGCCATCTCAGTACCTTTCGATCGAGGAGTCGGATGAGCCCGTCCGAGATCAGGCCGAGCAGGGCGTAGACGACGAGGCAGAGCACGATCACGTCCGACTGGAAGAACGTCTGTGCGCGGATCATGAGATAGCCGATACCGGAGTGGGCGTTCATCTGTTCGGCGAACACCAGCAGCAGCCAGGCGACGGCCATGGCCAGGCGCAGTCCGACGAGGAAGCCGGGTAGCGCGCCCGGCAGAACCACATGGCGGATCAGGGCGCCACGGCCGAGTCCGGTGACGTCGGCGAGTTCCCGCCAGCCCGGGTGCAGCGACTTCACGGCCACCGACGTGTTCACGTAGATCGGGAACGCCACTCCCATCACGATCAGGCTTATCTTCGCCGTCTCCCCCAGCCCGAGCCACAGGATGAGCAGCGGCTGCAGGCCGATGATCGGCACGAACCGCAGCATCTGGACGTTGGCGTCGACCAGATCGTCGCCGACGCGGGTCAGGCCGGAGGCCAGCGCCAGCACGACGCCCAGCGGAATGCCGATCCCGAGCCCCCACAGGACCCGCCGCAGCGACGCCCACAGCGCGCTGCCGAGCGTCCCGTCACGGACGAGATCCCAGCCGACGGTGAGCACCGCGGACGGGCCGGCGAGCACCCGCGGGCTGAGCCAGCCGGCACTGGCCGCGAGCTGCCAGCCGGCGACCAGCAGCAGCACTCCCGCCAGCCGTTCGACGCCGCGGGGGACCCGCCATCGTGACCGCGTCCCCTCCCCGGCCCGGCGTGTCGGCAGCCGGAGCAGACCCCTCGGTATCTCGGTAGCCACCCCGGCACCACCGGTCCGCGACGCCCCGCCCGACACCGCCGCCACCTCCGGCGTCGCCTCGGCCGGCGTCGCCTCGGCCGGCCTCGCTGTCGTCGTCACCTCGAGGCTCGTCACTGGCCCTGCGCCCTGGCGATGACCTGGTTGAACCGGGAGTCGAACTCCTCGGCGACGTCGACCTTCGCCGGGATCTCACCGGTGCCCTGGAAGAGGTCGGCCAGGCGCTGCTGGGCCGGGACGATGTCCCCGGGAAGCTGGAAGAAGGCCGGTGTGCCGGTCTTCGCCAGGATCGCGTTCGCCCGGGCCGGTGTCAGACCGTACTGCTTGACGTAGACGGCGTCGGCGTAGACACCCTGGTGGGAACCGAGGTAGGCGAACGCCTTCACCAGCCGGGTGAGGTAATCGGCCTCGGCGGCCGTCTTGGCGCTGCTTTTCAGCGCGGATTCGCTGGCGATGACGAAGCTGGAACGGTCGGGCAGCTCCGTGGTGGTTCCGACCTCCGCGGCGGTCGGGTTCTTCGCCAGATAGGCGCTGGTGAGCGGTTCGACGGACAGACCCGCGTCGGCCGAACCGCCCTGCAACGCGGTGGCGACCTGGGTCTGCGCGATGTCGACGGTGGTGACATCCGACAGTTTCAGCCCGGCAGTGTCGAGGGCCTGCAAAAGCACCGCCTCACCCGCGGTGCCCTTCTGGTAGGCCACCTTCCTGCCTTTCAGCGACGCCCAGCCGGTGATGTCACGGCGCCCCGGGGCGGTGAGCAGCTGGTAGCCGCCGACCTTGTAGCTGAACCCGGCCACCGCACGCAGCCCCTGCCCACCGGCCTGCGCGAAGATCAGCGGTGTGCTGCCGACGAAACCGGTGTCGAGCGCCCCGGCCTCGAAGGCCTGCAGCATCGGCGGACCGCCGACGAACGTCGAGTACTCGACCTTGTAGCCGAAGTCGGTGTCCTGGCCGGACAGGTGCAGCAGGTTCTTGAGGAAGTCCAGCTGGTCACCCACCCGCAGCGTCGTCCCGGCTGGGATGGTCGTGCTCACCGCCACCGGGGTGGCGCCGGCCGTGGTCCCGCCGCCTTCTGGACGGGTCGACGCGCTGCTGTCGCACGCGGTGAACACCACGGCCAGCGAAACCACGGAGAGGAAAAGGCTGGCGACACGGGAAACGAAACGAGAACGCACGGAGATCCCAGTTCTTGGGCAACATGGCAGAACCGGCCACGGACAACGGGCCGGCTACGGAGCCGAACGGCGGAAAAAGATCAGACGCCCCGGAAACGGGGGCCGAGGAAAACGAGCGGGCGACCTTGGAAGGTCAGCCCGAACAGAGCGCGCTGCAGATGCGCTTCAGGTCGACGCAACGGCGCAGGGTCAGGCCCTCGCCACGCGCGCTCGTCGACATGCCGACCACAATCGCCTATTCCGATCGGACTTGTCAACATGGTGCCGCTCATCCACCCGATCGCCCGTCGGACTGCACCGGGTCGCCCGCCCGGGGCCCGGCGAGATCGCCCACGCGCGTGCCCTCGGCACCCATCACGGCGGCACCACCGCGGCGCCGTGGATGAGCTCGGCGTGCGTCTCCCAGGAGACGCACGACAACCTTGACCAGCGCTCCCCCATAATCAAGGTTGTGGAACAACCATGACTATGGAGGCTGGTCAGCATCGCTGGACTGCTCGGACGGCGCTGGGAGAGCGATCTCGGGGCGGGGCTGTCCCGTCGCGACCGGCTCAGCTGCGAGTACGAGGCGTATCTACCGGATCCGCTGGTCGGCCAACAGTGGCGGCTGGACGCTGCGACGGCGGCCGACGTCGCCGATGCCGAGGTCGCGATCAGCCGCCTGGACCGCGAGTCCACCGCGCTACGCGGCACCGAGGTGCTGGCACGCATCCTGCTGCGGGCCGAGTCGGTTGCCTCCTCCCGGATCGAGGGGCTCGAGATCGGTGGCCGACGCCTGCTGCGGGCGGAGGCCGCACGTGGGTTCGGTGAACCCTCCACGGATGTCACCGCCGTCGAGGTGCTGGCCAACATCGATGCCATGGTGCGGGCGACGGAACTGGTCGGCGCCGGCGATGACATCACGGTCGCGTCGCTGCTGGAGGTCCACCAGCGCCTGCTCGCTGCCAGTCACCTCGAGCGACACGGCGGCAGGCTCCGCACCGAACAGAACTGGATCGGCGGAAGCGGATACAACCCGTGTTCGGCCTCCTTCGTCCCGCCGCCTCCGGAGGCCGTGGCCGACCTGCTCGAGGACCTCTGCGCGTTCTGCGCCGACGAGACCCTTCCTGCCGTTGTTCAGGCCGCGATCGCGCACGCACGGTTCGAGACGATCCACCCCTTCGTGGACGGCAACGGCCGCACCGGCCGCGCACTGATCCACATGGTGCTCCGGCGCCGCGGACTCGCCACCGGCGTCCTGCCCCCGGTCTCGCTGATCCTCGCGGCCTGGTCCCGTGACTACCTCGCGGCACTGGCCGCAACCCACTACGTGGGCTCCCCAGGCTCCGAGCAGGCGCAGGCGGCAATCGACGCGTGGGTCGCACTGTTCGCCGCGGCCTGTACCCGGGCCTGCGCCGACGCCACCGACTTCGAGCGGCGACGTGTCTCGCTGCACGACGACTGGCAGCGCCGGATCGGCCCCGTTCGCGCCGGCTCCGCACTCGAACACATCCTCGGCCTGCTACCCGCGGCACCTGTGCTCACGGTCCGCTCGGCCGCGGCCCTGACCGGCCGGAGCGCGCAGGCCGTCAACGAGGCCGTCCACCGACTTGTCGACGCGGACGTTCTCCGTCAGATCACCGTCGGCCGCCGTAACCGTGCGTTCGAGGCCCCCGAGGCCATCGAGGCCTTCACCTACCTGGAACGACGCCTCGCCAGCCCGCACGGCGACACCCTCGTCAGCCCGCCGCAACGCCGCGCACCCCGGCGGCCGTGAACTGAAAGTTCGACCAGGCCCGGCAGGGGTCGGCATCCGACAGCAGCGCCCTGACCTGCTCCAGCGCCTCCCGCTCATGCGGGAACTGCGACGGTGTGACCGTCTCCCACCGGCCCTCCCCTCGCGCACACCGACCCCCGCCGTCGTCGCGACGCCCACCCCCAGACGCCGCACTCCCATTTGTCGCAATGAGGGAGACTAGACCACTGTGCTACCAGCAGCGAACCAGTGGCCACGCTTGGTCGCAATCACCTCCGCATGAGCATCCGTTCGGCCGCTGAAAGCAGCACGGGAAGCCGACATCCTGGGCCGTAGGCTGGTGCGGTGGGAGATCGCGGGGTGGACGGGCGCGCTCAGCCGGTGCCGTTCCTGCACCGGATGCGGGTACGGGGCTTCCGGTCGATCCGCGACGCGGAGGTGACGTTCGGGCCGCTGACGGTGCTGCTCGGGTTGAACGGCGCGGGCAAGAGCAACGTTCTGGACGCGGTGCGGTTCGTGGGCGACGCGCTGACCAGTTCGCCGGGCCAGGCTGTCACCGACCGCCAGGGCCCCGCCGTGGTCCTCCACCGCGGGTACTCAGCTGCGGGTCCGGGCAGGATGCACCTCGAGGTGGACGTCGAGGTGCATTCGCCACCAGGCTCGACCAGCACCGGCGACCAGCTGCTGACGGCCCACTACGCCTTCGGGCTTCGGTTCGACGACGAGGCCGAGGCCGGCACAATGATCGAGCATGAAGAGTGCACGGTCACCAGCGCCGAACCCGGACTGTCAGCGAGTTACCTGGCCCACCACGGCCGGGTTCTTCGCGGTCCTGACCAGTTGATGGGGCCGGTCGCGGACACCGGCACGCTGGTGCTGCCCGCCGCCGCCCGCTGGCTGCCGTTCGCCCCCGTTCATGCCGCGCTGCGCGGGATGGCGTTCCACGCCCTGAGCCCGGCCGCGATGCGGCCCGCACACCCGCGTGCCGCGCAGCTGACCCTCGACCCGGCCGGCGGACGACTCGCCGAGATCCTCAACCAGCTCGCCGCCCGTAATCCGGCCGCGAAACAGCGCGTCGATGACTATCTCGGCGCGATCCTGCCCGGCGCGCTCGGGATCGACACGTTCACCATCGACCAGTACCAGACCGTCCGGCTGCGCATGGCCGACCCGACCGCCGAGCAGGGCGTGGCGGTGTTCCCGGCAATCGCGAGGTCCGACGGAACTCTGGCCGCTGCCGGGCTGCTCACCGCGCTGTTCCAGCCCGGCACCTGGACCGGTGCGGTCCCGCTCGTCGCCGTCGAGGATCCCGAACTGGGGCTGCACGACGGCGCCAGCATCGTCCACGAACTCGGTCAGCCGATCCGCGAGGTCGTCCATCGTCACCTCGCCACCCTCGGCGAACTTCAACGCTCCAACCAGCTCACCCCCTGGCCCGACCCACCCGTTGCCGGCACAGCACCGTGAGTCCGCCAGGACCGGTCATCGCGACCGTCGTTGAGGGCGAAGGCGAGGTCACCGCGCTGCCTGTGCTGCTACGCCGGCTGGCCTACCAGCTCGGATACTGGACTGCGCACTTTCCCAAACCCCATCGCCATCACCGCGGCGCCCTTGTCCAACCCGGCGGCCTCGAGCGCATCATCGAGCAGGTAGCCGTCCTCGCTCCCACCGCGCCGGCGATCCTCGTCGTGTTCGAGTCCTGGTTTCTCGCCGCCGCACCCTCACTCGCCGGGATCCGCGGGCTGGCCGCCGACCTTAAAGCCCACCCCGACCCGGAAAACCCGCGCGACTACAAAGGGTGGCTCACCCACCAACGCGTCGACGGCCAGCGCTACCGGCCCGCCGTCGACCAGTCCGCCCTCGCCGACGTGATCGACCTCGCCGCGGCCCGCCAGAACGCGCCGTCCTTCGACAAGTTCTGCCGCGACGTCGAATACCTGCTCACGGCTGCAACCAGCCACCCACCGGCTGGAACCTCCCCGTAGGGTCAACGGCGAAAGTCTGCGACTGATCCTTCCCAGGCCGATTCAAGCACCGATCCGTACTCCTCTACTATCCGCCCCGGGGGAACATAGGAGGGAAAGTGCATGATACGCCCGGAGGACCGTTCGATGATGGTGGCGGGCGCCCCCATCAGTTTCGAGTAGTCGACGATCAGCCAGCCCTCGGGAAACTCCTCTAGTTCCCATGGCCGTTCCGCATCATCCTGTCGACGACCCTGCAATTCGACAGCAATCGCAGCGGCAGCATTTTTGTCAATCACCCGGACTCCCATCGATATCACCGTGGCGATCAAAGCTGACCGCATACGATTCCTGGGTCCAACTTTCGTCGTACCCACTCATCCCCCGGCTCGGCGGCCAACGCTCGACCGAGCCCTTCTGACCATCAACAGCCAGAATATCCCCGTTGTGGTTCACCGCGTTGAACCAATGCCCACCACCCCATTTCCAGTAGACGGCGACAACCGCGGAGGAGCCAGGCCCAGCCGCTTCCAGATCTGCGGCGATATCAGCGAAGGTCGCGGGCCTGAGATCCGCCCCCGACCATTCCTCCATGCGCTCGGCGACTTCCCCTCCCGACCTGAGATCAGCGAGGCGGGCCGACACCGCCGGGACGCCACGCCAGCTGAGCTCGGTGGCTCGAGCACACTCTCCACAGTTGATCTTACGGCCGGGATGGTCTCGATCGGGATTGATCTCGCCGATCCATTCCCTGGGGTCGCGAAACGGTCCGGGGACGTCCGGCTTCGGCACCTCGCGGCCGGGTGGGACGTACTCGTCGGGGTGGTTGTCCCAGAACTCCTGCTGGGTCATCGTCACGGTCCGAACGTCGGCCACCTCCGCCTCCCGGGCATCGGCCGGCCGGCCGCGACCGCCGGTGCGGTCTGCGCCCCGGTCCGGGGGCTTGCGATCCAGCGCGGACTGCGATCGCGGTGCGGACTGCAGCGGTGCCTCCCGGCCGGCCGCCGGCCGCTCGGCGGCCTCGACCCAGGGTCGGCGATCGTCGACGACCGGCAATTTCCTTGGCGTCGGATCTTCGCTACGCGCCCGTAGCGCCGCCTGTTCGAGACGTGCGAGCTTGAGTTCGAGTGCCGTCGTCGGGGATCCGCCTGCGGACTGGGCCACACGATCGGATGCGATCGACACCTCGCCATGATCGTCGCGTCGGAGGTCTCTGGCCGCAGCGCCCGGGCCAGCACTCTCCCGATCGTCCCGACGGCCTCCAACGACCGCTCGATCCGGGTCCAGACCGTCGCCTGGACGTCGATCTCTCCCCGGCCGCGAGGGGGCATCGTCAACGACCTGGGGCTCGTCGCGCAGCTCGAGCGCCCGCCTCGCCAGCAGATCCATCTTCGCGCCGACAGCGGCGGCATCCGACTTCGACTCAGACCGCACCTGCGGCACCGGCCGATCCGCGTCACCCACGGGAAGTTCGCGGCCATCGGTGCCCATCGTGCCAGTCTCGTCACTCTGACCTACCGATACCACCCATCTCCGACATCGCCAGATTCCGATGAGCGACGGACCTCGCGACACCACGACGCGCCCACGGCGGTCCCGCACAGACCATCCGTCCGTGTGAGGCCCAGGTGTCGACGGCCTGGCAACGTCTGCCTCGTCAGTGATCGCGGCGGCTCGGCACCTGAACGTCCGCGACCAGTCGCCTTATATTCAGATCATCGGTATATAGTGATCGCATGGGTATCGATGAGATGCGGGAACCCACATTCCTGGTGCTGGCGGCGCTCGCTGACGGGGCCAAACACGGGTATGCGCTGATCGGGGAGGTCTCGGCGATCTCCGGCGGGCGGGTGACGTTGCGGGCCGGCACGTTGTACGCCGCGCTCGACCGGCTGACCGGGGAGGGCCTGGTGCGCCAGAGCGGCGAGGAGGTGGTCGAGGGCCGGCTGCGCCGCTACTACGACCTCACCGACCCGGGCGCCGAGATTCTTGCCGCTCAGGTCGACCGGCTTCGGTCGAACGCGGCCGAAGCCGACCGCCGGCTGCGGTCCCGGCGGCGGCTGGGAACGGCACCGGCATGACCACGTCCCGGCTTGAGATCGCCTACCGTCGGCTGCTCCGCTGCTACCCGCCTCGCTGGCGCCATGACCATGAGGACGAGCTCATCGCCACCCTGCTGGACCTGGCCGACGCGACCGGTCGCACCAGACCGAGCCCGGCGGACATCGCGGACCTGGTCGTCCACGGCCTGGCCACCCGACTCGGCGCATCGCTGGACAGGGTGCCCGTGGTGGTGCGGCAGCGGACCGCGATCCTGGCCCTGTCGTCCCTCGCGGTGCTGTCGGCGGGGCTGTTCGTAGTCGCGGAGGTGGTACCGAAACCTTTGCCGGCCTATGCGGGCAATCCGCCGGGCGCCGGTCTGACCTTCGGGCCGTTTGTCACCCTCGGTGCGGCGATCTATCCGCTGCCGGTTGCCGCCCTCGTCGCCGCGTCGGCCGGAGCACGCCGCACAGCTCGCGTGCTGCTGGGCCTGACGTGCATCGTGGTGTGCGCTGCTGTGCTCGTGGCCGCGTGGACCGATATCGCGCGGCCACCGCTCTATCTGCTCGCGGTGCTGTTCCTGCAGGCGGGGATGGCATCGGCGGGGATGCCAACGGCACTCCGCCGCCGCGACCTGTTCACCGCGGCGGCGCTGTTCTGCATGTTCTTGGCGGCGGCCGGAACTTACAGTCTCTCCCTCGTCCATTCCAACGGCTACGTGTATTACAACAACCCATTCACCGCCTACCGAGGGCCGGACGGTCTGGTCGACAGTATCCAGAGGATCCTCCCGGCCACGGTCCTCGTGGGCGTTGCAGCCGCGACCGTGATCAGCCTGAGGCGACCCGGCTGGGCCGTCGCGGTCTTCGTCGTCGGTGCGGCCTGGTCACTGATGCCCATCGCCGAGTCGATCCGCTACTACCCGTTGGGCGCGGCGAACGACGTCGTCAGCGGCGGCTTTCTCCTCGCCGCCATCCCCGTCGTCCTTGCAGCCGTTATGGACCTGTCCCGCGCTGCCAGCCCGCACGGGTTGGGATCCGCACCGGCACGTCAGGGATCAGCACCTCCCAGCGACGACCCCGACCAGGGGTGACATCACCTGGGTCTCGGGCAGTCAGTCCGGGCCCGGACCCCGCGGGGACGGCTCCTGGCGCCGACGAACGGAACGGTCATGACTCTGCCGGCCGGCTCGGTGGCAACCGCAGCGCTGTGATCCCGCCACCACCACCCCCCGCAACCACCCCCACAGCAAGATCCATCTATACGGGTCGCCGTGGGGGGCATATCGGACACGAACACCCCCACGGCGACCCGTGTGCACCCTGCACGCCCGTAGCCTGCTGAAAGCGGCGTCACAGAAGGTGACCATGGTCGAGGGAAGGCGTCGCGTCGCATGAACAAACCAGCGGAGTCGGCCACGGGACGAGATCGAACCGTTCGCTACGGGCGGCATCGAGGGGAGGTGCCGCACCGCGGTCCGCTCGGCGGTCGCCACCGGCTAGCGCGCCGTCCACAGCATCCCGCCCACCGCCTGGATGAGCGGGGGTCACCGTCCGGTCTCGATCACCTGCCCGTCGGCGGGACGGGCGGGACGGGCGGGATGGCGAGGCGGTCTGGCGGCGGGGCCTCGGCCGCTTCGCGGATCCCAGGGTGGCGTGCCGCCGCCGCCTCGTACCAGCGTCCGTAGCGGCGGGCGCCCCACGGTGCGGTGAGGCCGTGCAGGACCACGCTCATACCCACGGTCAGCATCACCACCGTGACGATCTGGTGCTGTTCGGGCAGCCCGCTGGTGGCGACCAGATCCGCGAAGACGATCGACGCCAGCCCCCGTGGCCCGAACCAACCCACATACGCCACGGTCGGCGGGGCGACCTTCGAACCACCCAACGAGACGGCGACCGGGATCATCCGGATGACGGTCAGGCTGAGCAGCCCGTAACCGAACGCCGTCCAGGTCGCGTGGGCGAGGGCCGGTGCCAGCAGCAGGGCGCCGAACAGCACCAGGCTCACCGAGACACCGAGCTGGGCGACATCCTGCGGCGTCTGCTGGGCCGCGGCCAGGCTCTCCCGCCCGACCAGGCCGGTCACGAGACCGGCGGCCCAGGCCGCGATGAAGCCGCTGCCGTCGATCAGGTCCGCCAGCACATAGGCGAGCGTCGCCATCGCCAGCAACGCGAGCGACTGCCACAGCCGGCTGGACCAGCCCCTGCGCGCCGACCACCGCAGGGTCAGCGCGCCACCGGCACCCAACGCCATCCCGATGGCACCGGAAGCCAGCAGGGCGCGCAGAAACACCGACACGGCATGTCCGTTGCCGACGGTGTTCTCCTCCTCCAGCGCCAGGGCCAGGAAGATGGTCACGAACGGAAGTGCCAGCCCGTCGTTGAGACCACCTTCGACGTTCAGCGCATGTCGGATCAGCCGGGGAACCCGCCGGTTGTTGATGACCGGCAACCCGAGGGCCAGGTCGGTGGGTGCCAGGATCGCCGCCAGCAGCGCCGTCTCCCACCGGTCGAGGCCGGGAAACAGCACTGATGCCAGCAGCCAGCCGACGGCGATGGTCAACGGGAATCCGATGCCCAGCAGCCGGCCGGGCAGCGGTGACTCCGTCGCCCAGGGGCCCAGACCGGCCCCCATCGCGTCAGTGAACAGCACGATCACCAGGGTCAGTTCCAGAACGGCGGTGACGCCATGTTCGCCGACGGACGAGGTGATCAGCCCCGAGACCTGGTCGCTGGCCAGCAGGCCGGCCGCGGTGAACACCAGCGCGCCGCTGATCGGTGTCTGCCGCAGGCGCCGTTCCACCAGCGCGTAGGCCATCAGCGTCACCGCCACGACCGCGACCGCGGACTCCAATGCCGTTCTCCTGCCTCACATCAGTTCACCCAGGTAATCAGCGGAGAGTGCAGCCGGCGGGGAATCATCCACGTGCGGCCGCACAACGATCAGGACTCTGATCGGACGCATTCATGACCGCCGCCGCATCCTCCTCCTCATTCCCCGGCCGAACCAGTCAGACCCCTGGTTCAGAGCCCCGTGGTCACAATCCGGCCAGAAAGGATCCGAGTGCAGGATGGCGGTTGCCCCCGCACCTCGTGGGCACCCTTGCCGTAGTGGACTGGAGGGTGGCATGTGCAGATGGATGGGGTATCGAGGAGATCCGATCGTCCCCTACTCGTTGTTGTACGAACCCGAAAGATCACTGATTGCCCAGAGTGTCAGACATGGGCCGGACCTGCACGAACCCAACGGCGACGGGACCGGCCTGGGCTGGTACAGCCGGCGCAGGACCCCGGCGATCTTCCGCAGCGACTCACCCGCCTGGGGCGATGAGAACCTTCGGGAACTGGCCGAGGAAATCAGCTCCCCGATGTTCCTCGCGCATGTGCGGGCGAGCACCGGAACATCGGTGCAGAAGACGAACTGCCATCCGTTCCGCTATGGGAAATGGATTTTCGTGCACAACGGGTACATCGACAGCTTCGGCTCGCTTCGCCGCGAGCTGCTGATGGCCGTGCGCCCCGACCTGTTCGGCAACATAAAAGGCAGCACGGATTCCGAGCTGATGTTCCACCTCGCCCTGACGTTCGGCCTCGAGGAGGACCCCGTCGGGGGGTTGGAACGCATGGCCGGTTTCGTCGAGAGTGTCGGAGCCGCCGCGGGTGTCGCCGAACCCCTGCAGATGACGGTCGGGCTGGCCGACGGCGAGACGCTGTTCGCGGCCAGATACGCCAGCGGACCGGTGGTCAACACGCTGTACATGAGCGAGAGCGTCGACGCGATCCGGATGCTCTACCCCGAACACGAACGCCTGCGGCACATGCCCGGCGACGCCCGCGCCATCCTGTCGGAACCGCTGAGCGAACTACCCGGGGTATGGCGGGAAATACCCCCGTCCACGGCCATCGTCGTCACCGAGACGTCACATCAGCGCACCTTCCGTCCACAGCCACCCGGGTAGGAAGAGGGAAGCCGCCCCGGGTTCCCATGTGGCACGCGACGATCGCGGGAGGAACCAGCATGAACGCCTATCCACCGATCGCGGACCACGGTCTCGTGGGCGACCTGCAGACCGCGGCGCTGGTCGCCGCCGACGGAACCCTGGACTGGTGGTGCACCCCACGGTTCGACTCGCCGAGCATGTTCGCCTCGTTGCTCGACAGCGATCGCGGTGGCCACTGCCGGCTGGCCGCCGATCTCGACGAGGCCGAGGAGGTCGGCGTCCGGCAGCTCTACCTGACCGACACCGCCGTGCTCGTCACCCGGTTCATGGCCCCGGGCGGGGTGGGCGAGGTGGTCGACTTCATGGAGCCCGACCCCTCGAGCACCCCCTCGACACGCCATCGGCTGATCCGGGTCGCCCGGGTGGTTCGGGGCAGTCTGCCCTTCGAGCTGCTGTGCCGGCCGCGGTTCGACTATGGTCGCGCGTCCCACACGTCGCGCCATCTCGACGACGGATCGGTGGTGTTCCACGGACCTGACACGGATCTGCACGTGCAGGCGACCGCCCCGATCACGCTTCATCCGGACGGCCACGATCTCTCCGCCCGTTTCACCCTCGACGCCGGGGAGCTGGCCGCGGTCGTGCTCACCAGCGACAGCGGTGACGCCGCCACCCGCGGCGAACGCCTCGGCGGTCCGCCACCCACGGTGGAGAGCGTCACCGCCGCGTTCGACGCCTGCCGCGACTTCTGGCTGACCTGGCTACGGGCGTCGCGCTACCGTGGCCGGTGGCATGAGATGGTCACCCGCTCGGCGATCACCCTGAAACTGCTCACCTACGCTCCCACCGGCGCTCCCATCGCCGCCGCCACGATGGGTCTGCCCGAGCAGATCGGCGGCGAACGCAACTGGGACTACCGGTACACCTGGGTTCGCGACGCCTCCCTGTCCGTCCACGCCCTGAGCACGCTCGGCTTCACCCACGACGCGAACGCCTACCGCCGCTGGCTGCGCGAACGCCTCGACGCGGGCTGGACCGCCTCCGGCGAACCGCTTCAGATCATGTACCGGGTCGACGGGGAACCCCACCTGACCGAGGAGATCCTCGACCATCTGGAGGGCTACCGCCGGTCCGCGCCGGTCCGCGCCGGCAACGCCGCCGCCGACCAGATCCAGCTCGACATCTACGGCGAGGCCGCCTACGCCCTCGCCGAGGCGAAGGACATGGGCGGAGTCCGCGGCTGGAACGCCTTCGCCGCCGTCATCGACTGGCTCACCGACCACTGGGACCGCCCGGACGAAGGCATCTGGGAAACCCGCGGCGGCCGGCAGAACTTCACCTACAGCCGCCTCATGACCTGGGTCGCCTTCGACCGGGCCATCCGGATCGCGACCGCCTACTCCCGGCCCGCCGACCTCACCCGCTGGCAGACGGCCCGCGACACCGTCTTCCGGCAGATCATCGACCGCGGCTGGAACGACAAACGCCATGCCTTCGTCCAGCACTACGACACCGACGTCGTCGACGCCTCCCTGCTGCTCATGCCCCGCGTCGGTTTCCTCGCCCCGACCGACCCCGACTGGCTGAGCACACTCGACGCGATGAACGACGAACTCGTCAGTGACAGCCTCGTCTACCGGTACAACCCGGCCGCCTCCCCCGACGGCCTGCGGGGCTCCGAGGGCACCTTCAACCTCTGCAGCTTCCTCTACGTGCAGGCCCTGGCCCGCGCCGGCCGCCTCGACCAGGCCCGCTACGCCTTCGACAAGATGCTCACCTACGCCAACCACGTCGGCCTGTTCGCCGAGGAGATCGGGCCGTCCGGTGAACAGCTGGGCAACTTCCCCCAGGCCTTCACCCATCTCGCGCTCATCGACGCCGCCCTCGCCCTCGACGAGGAGCTCGACCGCGCCGAGAACCTGGGCCGCTGACCATCGGCGACGCGACCGGAAGCGAGGTACGTGGCGACGATGACCGAGCAGACGCCCGACGTGGATACCCGCGCCCGGCCACGGTCGGCCGGCGCCGACCGGCGGCTCCTGGCACCGCTCGCGCTCGCGCAGTTCATCTGCAGCTTCGCCGGGTCGAACATGAACGTGATGATCAATGACATCAGCCGGGACCTCGACACGACCGTCCAGTCCGTTCAGGTCGTCATCACGGTCTTCCTGCTCGTCATGGCCGCGCTGATGATTCCCGGCGGCAAGCTGACCGACCTGCTCGGCCGCAAACGCTGCTTTCTGATCGGACTCACGGTGTATGGGGTGGGTGCCCTGCTCAGCGCCGTCGCACCGGGCGTGGGCCTGCTGCTGCTCGGCAACTCGATCCTGGAGGGCATCGGCACGGCCCTGCTGATTCCCCCGGTCTACATCCTCACCACGGTGCTGTTCACCGACCTCACCGCCCGCGCTCGCGCCTTCGGGGTCATCATGGCCGGTGGTGGCCTCGGGGCGGCGGCGGGCCCGCTCATCGGCGGCCTGATCACCTCCGCGATCAGCTGGCGCGCGGCCTTCGCCTTCCAGGCCCTGATCGTCGCGCTCATCATCGTGCTGAGCCGGTCCATCACCGACCCGCTCCCGGCGGACCCGCACCGTCACTTCGACGTTCCCGGCGCGATCCTGTCCGCGGGTGGCCTCACCCTGATCGTGCTGGGCATCCTCGCCGCCGACGACAACCTTGCCCTCACCGCCGCCCTCCTGGCCGCCGGCCTGCTCGTGCTGGCCGGATTCCTGCACTGGGTACGCCGCGAGGAACGGGCCGGCCGGGAGCCGCTGCTGTCCACCAGCCTGTTCCGCAACCGGGTCTCCAACCTCGGCCTGGTCACCCAGAACATCCAGTGGCTGCTGCTGATGGGCTCGTCCTTCACCGTCGCCACGTTCCTCCAGGTGGTCCGCGGCTACGACGCCATCCGGACCGGCCTCATCTTCACCGCGGCCACGGTCGGTCTGCTCATCTCGTCCACCGCCGCCGAACGACTCGCGAAACGCCACTCCCAGAGCACCCTGATCACCGCCGGGTTCACCCTGACCATCGCCGGCATCATCGCCCTGATCGGCCTGGTCGCCGCATCACACAGCCCCTGGGCGTTCGTGCCCGGGCTGGTGCTGCTCGGTCTCGGCCTCGGCGCGATGCTCACCCCCTCGGTCAACGTCGTCCAGTCCGCCTTCTCCGAACAACGCCAGGGCGAGATCTCCGGGCTGTCCCGCAGCATCTCGAACCTCGGTTCGTCCTTCGGCACCGCCATCGCCGGGACCATCCTCGTCGCCGGCCTGACCAGGAACGCCTACGCCATCGCCATGGCCACCCTCGGCGTCCTCGGCGTCGTCGGTCTGGTCGCCGCCGCGCGGATGTCCCGGACCAGCGCCGGGGCCAGCCCGCTGGCCGACAGCCGGCCCGGCCACGGACCGCACGACTGACCCGCACCCGGCAGCCCCGGGCGACCACCGGTCGTCACCGGAACAGGGATCTCGCGCGTCGTCCGACCGCGCGGAGCAGGGACAGGCCCCGCGCGTTGTACCAGGCGCCGACGGTCGCCCCTCCGGTGAGCACCACCCCGAGTCCGATCAGCCACGACAGAAGCGTGAAGACGACGCCGATCTCGCCGTAGTTCCGCTCGTTGTCCACGATCGACGTCGAGAACAGCAGCCGGCTCACCACCCCGAGGCCGGTCAGTCCGACCGTGGTGAACACCGCCGCGGGCAGGACGTCCCGCCAGGCCAGCCGACCGCGCACGAGAACCCAGGTGCCGATCCAGAACAGCAGCACCATCGCGGTGATGACGATCAGAGCCTGGCACACCTGGCCGGCGACCGTGCCGGTGAGCGCCGCCCCGGTGGCGGTGGTACCCGCGAGAAAGACGAGCAGTCCGGCGAGCCAGACCACCTGGGCCGGCACCCCGCGCAGGCCGAACGCCGGAACCCGGAAGACCCGCAGATACACCGACTGCACCGCCCCGGCCAGGCTCAGCCCACCCAGGGTCAGCCAGAGCGCGCCGAGGACCGTCCAACCGGACTGCGCGGATCCGCCGCCGCGGGGAGTGAACAGGCGCTCGACAGCCATGGCGGCGTCGTGGTTCAGTCCCATCCGCCTGACGATGATCTCGGCCGCGCCGCCGGGGCGCAGCGGCGACACCGCGGCCAGCGTGATGACAAACGGGAAGAACAACATCAGAATGAGCGCGGCGAGGGTCATCGAGCCGTTCATCAGATCGCTTTCCCGCAACTGGCGGGCCAGGCCCTCCGCCGACGAAGAGCGCCATCCTTCCTGAACCTCGCGATATTTTTCCGATGCCCACCTCCGGACGCCGGAAAGGTGGCTTCCCGCCTGCTCGTGGCGAATCTGACCGCCAGCCGGTCCCCGCTGCCGACCCACCCCCACAGCATCACTCGAAGTGACGGTCTGCGCATCCCCCCGGATGCGGCAGCGGAAGCGGACTTCGATATTTCCGGAATCTCGCGGCGCCTTTTTACGACTCGTCGAAAACCAGTTTTCGACGAGCCCTCGCAGGGAAGGAGCCGGCCGCGAGACCGCACTGGCGGCCGCACCACGCACAAAGCAGGAGGGACCGTTCCATGGTTGCCAGTGCTGGCGACAGCTCCGACGGCCCGGCGCGTTCTCCTGGCATATCCCTCCGGACTGTCGGGGCGTCCCTCCTGCTCCTGCTGGCCGTCGTGCTGGCACCACTCGCCGTGGTCGCCACCTGGGCGGACACCACGATCTCCGACTCGGACCGGTACGGGGAGACCGTCGCCCCGCTCGCCACCGACCCCGCGGTGCAGAACATGGTGACCAACCGGCTGACCGATCTGGTCGTCAGGAACGTCGACGTCGATCAGGTCACCGCGTCACTCAACGACGTTCTCACCCGAAACGACGTCCCGCCCGTTGTCGTGAACCATGCCGATGTCCTGGCCGGTGCGCTGCACAGCGCCCTGACCAGTGCGGTACATCAGGTGGTTCAGGGGGTGGTCACCAGCGACCAGTTTCCCCCGCTGTGGGAGAACGCGAACCGTCGGGCACATGCCGCCGTGAAGAAGGTTCTCACCGATGAGGGCAACAACGTCCTCCAGGCCAAGGACGACACGATCGTGCTGGATATCGGCCCGGTCGTCGACAGTGTGCAGCAGCGACTCGTCGACGCCGGTCTCGAGAAGGCCGGCAGCATTCCCGACGTCGACCGGCAGATCGTGCTGCTGCGGACGGACAGCCTGACCAGAACTCAGGACGCCCTGCGTCTGCTCGCCGTCCTCGGCCTGTGGCTGCCCGTCGCCGTGGTGGCGTTCGCCGCGCTGGGCGTGTGGCTGGCGCCCGCGCACCGCGTCGGGCTCATGGCCCTGGGCGTCGGCACCGCCGTGACGATGATCGTCCTGCTCGTGGTGCTGGCCGTCCTGCGCCAGAGTTATCTGGACTCCGTCGCGCCCGACGCCCAGCCGCGCGACGCGGCAGCGGCCATCTACGACACTCTCATCCGTTTCCTACGAGACAGCGCGCTTACCTGGCTGACCGTGGCCGTCATCACCGTGGTCGCCGGGTATCTCCACGGACCGGGCCGCGGCGCCCGCGCCCTGCGCGCCGGCGCCAGCCACGCCACCGGGGCCGCCGGCCAGGCCCTGGCCCGGGCGGGTGTGGGTACCGGCGGCGCGGGCGACTGGCTGGCCCGGCATCGCCGCCTCACCGGCGGGGTCGTCATCGGGGCGGGGCTGCTGGCGCTGGTGCTGTGGAACTGTCCGACCCCGGCAGCGGTCGCCCTCGTCCTGCTGACAGTCGTGGTCGCCCTGGCCGCGCTGGGTGTCCTCGCCGCCGCCGGGACCACCCGCCCTGAGCCCACGAACCCCGCCGACTGGAACGACTGACCCCTGGCCCGGCTCTGGCCGAGCCGAGCTCGGCCGGGCCGCACCGCGCGGCTCAGGCCGGGGACCGGCCGGCCACGATCCGGACCAGAGCCGGGAACATCCCCCACAGACCCGGCCGCGCGGGTGGCACCCCGGGTGCGTGCACCGGGATCCGAACGCCGACCGCGGCCGGAAGCGAGCGCAGCTCCAGCGGTGGTGGCAGGCACAGCGCCTCCCCGTCCACGCCGACACTGACCGGTCTCGCGGAGTCGATCCGCAGGGTGGGACTGGTCCACTGCTGGAAGCCGCGGAACCGGCTGATGGCACCCATGGACTCGAGCGCGACGAGGGCGGGCAGATCACGGGCCCGATCGACACACAGGGTCGTCACACCGAGCTGGCCGCTGTCGAGGTGGGGGCGGGTGCCGAAACCACCGAGGCTGTGGAGCTGGTAGGCGTTGTTGGACACGAGCAGGACGTCCGCGGTCGATCCGGTGTGACCGTCCGGGCCGGTGAAGCGAAGATCCGGCGCGGCGCGGTCCGTCCCCAGCAGGTCGGGCAGCCTCGCGGCCGCCGTGGGCACCTTCGCGTCACGGTAGCTGTCGGACTGCACGATGTCGGCGTAGACACCCAGCGAGACGTTGTTGACGAACACGCGGTCACCGAGCTGGCCCAGGTCGACGCGCTGCTCGACCGCGAGGTCGAACGCGTCGAGCGCCCCCACCACATCCCTGCGGTCCAGGCCGAGATCAAGGGCGAAGTGGTTACGCGTACCGGCGGGGACGCAGACGAACGCCATCCCACGCCGACGCGCCACGTCCGCGACGACCGCCTGCGAGCCGTCGCCACCCGCCATGCCCACCACATCGGCGCCGCGGTCGGCGGCGTCCTCGGCGAGCGATCGCAGATCAGCGTGTTCCGTGAGGGTGACGACCTCGATCCCGCGCCGGAGCGCGGCCTGGGCGAGCTGGTGACGCCCGGCGGCACCACCACCGGAACGCGGGTTCACCACCAGGACGCCGTGCCGGGCGGCTCCCACCCGACGCCCCCGCGGTCGGTGCCGTCCGAAGGCGCCACGCGCCGCGGTTCCTGACGCGACGAGCAGACCCGCGGTGACCAGCAGGGTGGCCAGGCCGATCACCCCCGCGAAGGCGATCAGGGCGCCAAGGGTGCAGACCGCCAGCACAGCCGCGCCCAGGCGACGCGGCCCCCGTCCGACCAGCGCCGCCCAGCCCGCCATCAACGTGATCGTCACGGCGACGACCGAGACCGGCAGGGCGATCGGCCGGTCGATCAACCGGGCTGCGAGGACTGCGACCACCGCGGCGAACGTCAGCAACGCCACCGAAGCCGCCAGCCGCTGGGAACAGGACACCGGCGCTCCCGCGCCCCGTCCCGGCCGGCGAACCATCCGGGAACGCATGATCACCCATCCCTCCGAGCTGCGGGAAAACCGGGAGTGCGACCCAGAAAGCGGCCGAAAACATTCTCTTCAACCCGTTTCCACATTGCCCTCTCCACCCTCCCATCCGCGACCCAGGCCAGCAACTCGATCAGGAACGGAAAATGCACCCCAACAGGGTTCCCACGGGTGGCCGAGCGGATCGGCGTGTCCCAGTCGCGGATATCCCGCATTGAACGGGGCGACCTGGAGCACACCGAGATTTCCACTGTTCGTAGTTGTGTTGAGGCACCCGGCGGTCCGGTTGAGATCGTGGCGAAGTTCGGCGACGAGACCATCAAGGTCGCCTGACTCCTGAACCCCAACCTGCGCCTGTTGCATGCTCCGGCCATCGGCATGCTCGTAGCGTGAGCCTCGGAATCGTCGAGCCGGCTGCTATGCCGCGCCGGCTGTGGCGGGCTACAGAGGAGCGTTGATGCGGTTCTATGAGGATCAGGTGCTTCCGCGGATCATCGATGTCGCGCTTGGACGGGTGGTGGAGCCGGCGCGGGCCCGGGTGACCGCCGGGCTGCGCGGGGACGTGCTGGAGATCGGCTTCGGCTCGGGTCGCAACCTGGCGCATCTGCCGGCGCAGGTCAGCCGGCTGCTGGTGGTCGAACCGGCGGCGACCGGCCTGCGGCTGGCACAGCGGCGGATCGCCGCGGCCGCCGTGCCCGTCGAGGTCGTCGGACGGGACGGGCAGCGGTTGGAGCTGGCCGACGCCTCGGTCGACCAGGTGCTGGTCACCTGGACGTTGTGCACCATCCCCGACGTCGACCAGGCGCTGCGGGAGGCCCGTCGCGTCCTGCGCCCCGGCGGAACGCTGCATTTCACCGAGCATGGCCGCTCCGTGCGGCCGCGGGTCGCCCGCTGGCAGGACCGGCTCACCCCCGCCTGGGGCCGGGTCTTCGGTGGCTGCCACCTCAACCGTCCCATCGACGAACTGGTCACCAACGCCGGCCTCACGCTGCGGAGCCTTGACCACTACCGGGTGGGCCCCGAGTTCATCGGCTACGGCTACGAGGGCATCGCGGCAAAACCCGCATGAGGCCGGTGTGCGCCGCGCGGCGGGTTCAGGCGGCGGGGTCGAGGACGACCTTGGTCCAGCCCGTCTCGCGGCGGTCGAAGGCCAGATAGGCGTCGATGGCGGACGACACGGGCTGATGCTGGGTGATGACCCGGGCCGGGTCGACCGTTCCCGCCGTCACCTTCGACAGCAGCTCGGGAATGTACCGGCGGTGGTCGCAGATACCGAGCTTGATCGTCAGGTTGCGGTTGAGTGCCACCCCGATCGGATAGGCGTTCAGGGTCGGCGGGTAGAGGCCGACAACACCGATCGAACCGGCTTTGGCCACCGCCTCCACCGACCAGTGCGCTGCCTGCGACGGAGCGTTGCCAGGCACCCAGGTGTCACCGACGGGCCGGGACCCACCCGCCGTGGCGGCCTCCCTCTCGGCCTCGAACGCCCGGGTCTCGTCGGCATCCGGCACCGCAGGCCCGGACGATGCCCGCTGGGCGTCGACGCCGACCGCGTCGATCACCCGGTCCGCCCCGATGCCCCGGGTCATCTCGAGGATCATCGCGACCGGGTCCTCCTCGTTGAAGTCGACGATCTCGGCATGCAGCGCACGGGCGCCCTGCAACCGGGACGCGATGCCGTCGACCGCGATGACCCGCCCGGCGCCCTGCTGGAACGCGGACAGGACCGCGAACTGGCCGACGGGGCCCGCCCCGAACACCGCGACCGTGTCCCCCGGGGTGACCTCGGCCAGTCTCGCTCCGTACCACCCGGTCGGATAGATGTCGGACAGCATGATCGCCTGATCGTCCGACACCGAGTCGGGCAGCGGCACCAGCCCGACGTTCGCGTAGGGCACCCGGGCGAACTCGGCCTGCAGGCCGTCGAACGGGCCGCTGTTCACCGGACCGCCGAAGAACGCCGCCCCCGCCCGGGAACCGCGCGGGTTGGCATGGTCGCACTGTGAGTAGTAGCCGTCGCGACAGTAGGAGCAGCACCCACAGCCGATCGTCGAGGGGATGATCACCCGGTCGCCGGGCCGCAGGTTACGGACATACGGCCCGACCTCCTCCACGATGCCGACCCCTTCATGACCCAGGATCGTGCCCTCCCGCATGCCCGGCATCGTCCCGCGCACCATGTGCAGATCCGTCCCGCACACCGCGCTGCTGGTCAGGCGGACGATCGCGTCCGTCGGCTCGCTGAGCTTCGGCTCGGGCACGTCCTCAAGCCGGATATCGGCCGATCCGTGATAGACAACCGCCTTCATCTGCCATCTCCTCTCCCCCGGGGCTACCTACCGCCCCGCCAGGACGAACGGGCACAGTCGTTCACGCCATACCCGGCCTGGCCCAGATCACCCGAAACAGAGAATCCTTTTTGACCATTTCTGGCCGGCTTTACGGAGAACTTGCCGCGATCCACCAAAATGCAGATATCGATAAAGCCCGTCCACGGATACAGCGGCCCGCTATCAGACCAAAGCGCTTTTCACGGCGGGCGACGAACGGCGAGCCAGGCGCTACGGGTGATGGGTCCAGGAATTGACGAGCGGAACAGCCATGGGGGCGAAGTCGGACTCGTTGCGGGTGACGAGTGTGAGGCGGTGAACCCGAGCGGTAGCAGCAATCAGGGCGTCGCGGGCCGGGCGCCGGTCGGGCACATGTAGCCGCGCCGCGGCGTCGGCGACGGCCTGGTCGACGTCGAGCAGCCGGCCCCCGTAGACGGGAAGAACGCTCTCGGTGAGCCACGCATCCAGCACAGCCGCCTGTCCGGGGTCGTGTCGCCGTTTGTTCTCGATCCCGGCACGCAGTTCCAGCAGCGTAATGACAGAGAGAAACGTGTCGGACGGCGACAGGGACCCCGCCCAGACGTTGAACCGGTCATGTCTGCGCCTGGCCGGCTTACGGAGCTCCGAGACGATGTTCGTGTCCAGTAGGAAGCTCACAGATCGACCTCACGCGGCGAGTCCCGCGGACGCATCGGCTCGAAGTCGATGTCCTCGTCCAGGACAAATGCCTCCCCCAGGCTCCCCCGTAAACATTCACGTGGTTTGGTGATCTTGCTGTGAGTTGCTGGCGGGTCAGCCGGGTGTGGATGTTGTTCGGCGTGCTGGGTGTCGTGCGCGACGGCCGGGTGGCGGTGTGGTGATCTGGCTGGGTGCCGCTGGAGGAGATGTCGCGTGAGGAACTGCTGGCGGTGGTGGCCGCGCAGGCCGCGACCCTGGCGGCGCAGGCAGAGTTGATCGAGGAGTTGCGCGGGCAGGTCGAGGCGCTGGCGGCGGAGGTCGACCGGTTGGGGCGGGCGGGCTCGCGGAACTCGGGGAACTCGTCGTTGCCGCCGTCGTCGGACGGGGTGCTGCCGGGTCGGGCCGAACCGGGCGGAGCGCCGTGCCGCCGGGGGCGGGATGAAGAAGCGCGGGAAGCAGCCGGGGCAGGACGGGCGGACGTTGGCCTGGCGGGAGGACCCGGACCGGGTCGAGGCGCGTTTCCCGGCCGGGGTGTGTGACTGCGGGGTGTCGCTGGCAGAGGTGGCGGCGGTCGGGGTCGCCCGCTCGCACCAGTCCCACGATCTCACCCTGGCCCGGGTCGGGGTGACCCAGCATGATCTTTACCGGGTCGTGTGCGGCTGCGGGCGCCGTCATGTGGCCGCCCGGCCCGAGGGGGTGTCGGGGGCGCCGGTGTCCTACGGGCCGGAGTTGCGCGCGCTCGCGACGTACTTCCTGGTCCGCCAGCACCTACCGGTGGAGCGGGCCCGGGAGGCGATCCCCGAGCTGTGCGGGGTGGAGGTCTCGGCGGGCTGGCTGCACTCGCTGCTGGCGCTGGGCGCGGACGCGGTCGCCGCGCCGGTCGCCGAGATCGAACAGCGGATCGCCGCCGAGAAGGTCGCCGGGTTCGACGAGACGCCACTGAAGGTCGGCCCGAAGGGCGAGAAACGCTACGTGCTCTCGGCCTCGACGCTGCTGTTCACGCTGTTCATGCTGGGCGGCCGGGACAAGGCCAGCTTCCGGGTGTTCCTACTCGGCCGGATGCTCGGGGTCGTCGTCCACGACCGCTACGCCCTCTACGACTGCGACGAGTTCACCGGCTTCCTCCACCAGTTGTGCGTCGCCCATCTTCTGCGCGACCTCCAGGACATGGTCGAGACCTACCCCGAGGCCCTCTGGCCGGTCCAGCTCCAACAGGCGCTGCGGGGCCTGGTCCACCAGGCCAACCTCGCCCGCGCGGCCGGACTGACCGAGGTCCCCGCCGCGCTGCGCGACCCGCTGATCGCCGAGTACCGCGGCGCGGTCCGTGTCGGGCTCAGGGACGTTCCCGCGGCCGAGAAGGGCACGAAGCAGCCGGCCGGCCGCTGCCTGCTCGCATGCCTACGTGACCGGCAGGACGACGTACTCCGTTTCGTCTTCGACCTCGACGTGTGGCCGACGAACAACCAGAGCGAGCGCGACCTCCGGCCGTTCAAGACCCAGCAGAAGATCTCCGGCCGGCTCACCTCCGAGGCCGTGACCGCCTGCCGCCTCCAGATCGCCAGCTACCTGTCCACCGCCCGCAAACACGGCGTCTCCGCGCTGCACGCCCTACGCCTCGCGTTCCGCGGCACCCCCTGGATGCCACCAGCCGCCGCCCCTACCTGACGGCTGCCCCACCCGCCTCGCCGCACCGGCCACGCCCGGAGCGGCCCACAACCACGCCCACGAACCCCCACCTACAGCAAGATCACTAAACCAGGTGAATGTTTACGATGTCTGTGGACTTCTATTGGCAGTTGTCGCACCGGCCGTTGAGCGGGAGTTCCATGCGGCAGGTGGAGCAGAGTTTCGGGGCCGGAGGCTGGGCGCGGCTCTGACGGTCGCGGCGGGCGGCGACCTGCCGGGTGAGCGCCGGACGGCCGCCATCGGACGGAAGTGCGGCGCCGAAGTGGCGGTGGCAGGCGAGACGTTCCTCGGCGGCGTGCTGGTCGGGGTCTTCGGGGCAGTGGCCTCGGACCGCCTCGACAGCGCTGGCGTAGCTCTCGCCGACGATGCCTTCCTCCACATCGCCGGCCGACCCCGCGCCGAGCGAGGCCTCGCCGTCATCGCCGTTGCGGGATGGCCTGGAGCCACGACGTTCGCGTAGCCGTGCCCGCAGCGCGGTGGTGGGCCTTCCGCGGAGGTTGAGCGGCGGGTCGAGCGCGGCGAGGACAGCGTCCTCCAACCGTCCGAGCTCGTCGGCGTCGTCGACGGCAACGGCGATCACGCGCAGATGCCGGCCGATCCAGGCGTCGAGTTGCGGGGCGTTCTCACCGTCCAAGCCCGGCACGTCGCGCAGGGCTGCGGCCAGGGTACGGCGGAAGGTGGAGAACTCTGCGCGTCCACTCAGATGCATCCTGGCAATCCTGCCCCACAGCGTGTTGGTGGATCTCTGGCCGCTCGGCCACCGGGTCGCGCCTGCCTGACCGGCGTAGATCAGGCCGGGGGCGAACGTCATGCCCAGACCGTCGGCCAGATCACCGGCCCCCGCCCCATCGACCCACCAGCTGTACAGCCCCGGCCGGTTGAACCCGTCCTGACCCGCGGCGAGGAACTCGGCGGGCGTGCGCGCCCGCGCTGGATCCGTTAGCGCGGCCGTCAACGCAGCCACCTCGCGGACAGATCTGTCGACGGCCGCCGGATCGTCCGTCGTCGGCGCACTCAGGTTCCGGTACCAGGCCTGCTGCTGGCCGAGGCCGAGATGCCCGGTCGGGGTCGCCAGCCGCGCACCACGTTTCTCCAGAGGAAGGCGGAGTGGATCCGTGTAGGCGGCGTCGGCGTGCACCTCGATCGTCCGCCCGCTCGGATCCCCGTACAACACTGCGAGCTGCGCGCAGACGAACTCGCCCCAGGCCTGGCGATAGGCCCGCGGCTGGTCCGCCAGGCACAGGTCGTAGGGGCCGATCACGTCGCCCGGCGCGAGCACACCGTACTGCGCGCTCAAGATGTACCACGGCAGCCCGCTGGCCTGCGCGAACGCACGTCTGCCCGTAAAGAGCGCGCCCGTGAATAGCTCTGCCGCTCGAGCCGGCTGCGCCGACGTGGACTTCGCACAGCCGATCAGAACCAGATCCGCAGCCACCGCCATGCACCAATTGTTCCGCCCGCCACGACCTTTCACATCGAGGGGTCGGCCGCCATGGCGCAAGACGCGAGACGCCTTCAGCAGTCGGCGCGTGCGCGCAGCCGGTCCGTCCGCATCGATCAGGCGGCGACGACCCCTGTGTTCTGGCAGGCGGCCAGCAGCCAGCGGCTGTCGTCCTGCCTGGTCATCACGTACAGCGGGGCGCCCTCGCTCTCGTCGTCCGGCGCCAGGTAGCGCTGACGAACCTTGACCGCCACGACGTCAGGGCGGAGGAAAAGCACGTGGACCACCTCGTAGCTGACCCTGCCATCCCAGTCGGTCGCCGGGAGCACCTTGCGGGTGAACTCCGAGATTGCGTCGAGGCCGATGAGAACCTTGCCGTGGGCCGTCGTCCAGACTGCGTCGGGGTGGAAGAGGGCGAGGAACTCGTCGGGGTCCCTGTGCTGCTGGGAGTGCTCGACGGTGGCAACGACCTGCTTGATGGCTTCGACGCCTGCGGTGTGGGTCGCGGGTTCGGTGGTCATGTGGACCATCGTGTTACCTCAAGCCCGGTTGAGATCAAGACGGTCCTCATGCTGACAACGTCGCATGCTTTCCAGCTGCCGGACCATTCGCGGTCGTACTTCTGTGCCCTGTGAGCACCATGCGCGACGGGCAGCATCGCTGATCGACCGGCTGCCCGAGTCCCAGGTCCTCCCACGGGAGCGCACCCGCACCGACGAGTGGCCGTTGCCGGAGTTCTTCGGCGCCCTGTCCAGTGGTGTGGGCGGCCCCGCGGCCTGCTTCGGGCGGCTGTCGCCCGCAGGGAGGAGGCTGCTGTGACGCCAGACGCGGTCCGGCACCCGACGGTGACGATGAGCGAGTTGCGTCGCCGTCATGCGGACGCCCATGCGATCGCGCAACGCTACGGTGTGAGCAATATCCGTGTCTTCGGCTTCGTCGCCCGGGCCGAAGCAGACGACGCGAGCGACGTCGATCTCCTCATCGATCTCGCGCCAGGACGAGGTCTGTTCGATCTGGGCGGCTTCATCAGTGACACCGAGGATCAGCGACACCGAGGCGACCCGCAGACTCACCCGATCAGGATCGACGGCCGCCGTCGTCGTCCTGACGATGTTCGAGGACGACGATTCGGTCTTCGCCGCGATGCGGGCCGGAGCACTGGGTTACCTACTCAAGGGTGCCGGGCGGGCGCGTGGGCGGACTCACGGCACCGACCGCGCTGGCAGGGGTTGAGGTCCCAGCACAACGGTAATAACGTGGTCGTTATCATGGTTGCATGTCCTGGGACGTCGTGGTCCACCCTGATGCGGTCGACGAGTTGGCCGAGCTCCCCGCCCACGAGCGTGCGGCGATCGACAACGCCCTCGACAAGCTGCGAGAACGCGGCACGGATCTTCCGTTCCCCCACACCAGCGCCGTCGTGGACGCCGACCACCTGTGGGAGCTACGTCCTCGAGGTGGCGACAGCCCGTGGCGGGCGTTCTACCGGCGGATGGGGGCAAAGCTCGTCGTCGTGGGCGCCATCGGACACCATGACAAGCGCAAGTACCGGCGGGCGGTCGCCCTGGCCGTGGAACGGCTCAACGACCTGAAGGAGGACTGATGAAACTGTCGGAGCTCAAGACCCTCGACCAGGTCATCGACGAGCACCGCCAGGACCCGGAGTTCCGCGCGCAGTGGGACGCGCTGGCGTTCGCCCGGAAGGTCGCCAACCAGGTGATCGCATACCGGGTCGAACACGGCCTCACGCAGCGGGCCTTCGCCGAGCAGGTCGGCCTCAGACAGCCCGCTGTTGCGCGCCTGGAGATCGCCGAGACGCAGCCACGGCTCGAAACGCTGGCGAAGCTCAGCAGGGCCACCGGTCTGACCTTTGACCTTCACGTCGCCAACGGAGCCGTCGAGATCGTTCAGGTCGCCTAGGCCGCGTTCCCGGCCGGGCTGTGATCGGCAAGTGTCCGGATCGGCGCGAAGCAGTCGATCCGGACCTCGGATGCGCTCACTGGCGTTCCCGACGCTCGTCGACTGCGGCACCTCATTGGTCACGCAGATGTAGTTGCGTCCTCGGTGGCGAGGCGCTCTCGACGTTGTCTACCCCACTCGCCCAGCGGGCGGAGAGCCTCGTTGAGTGACGTACCGTGCCTGGTGAGGGAGTACTCGACCCGAGGTGGGACCTCCCGATACACCTCGCGGTGGACCAGACCGTCGTCCTCCATCTCGCGCAGGTGCTGGATGAGCATCTTCTCACTGACGCCTGGCAGGCCGCGCCGCAGTTCTCCGAAACGCCGGGTTCCGTGGTGGTGCAGCTCCCAGAGGATCAGCGATTTCCACTTCCCTGACACCACGTCCATACCAGCATCTATGCCGCAGACGTACGGCCCGCGCCGCCCATTCGTTGCCATCGAATCCTCCACCCCGTCCCAGCTGGATACTTACTTCCTGGTGAGTATTGAACAAAATTGTAGGTACTTGCCGGAGAGAAAGGTTCGGGCGGAGGGTCGAGACGGCACACCAGTCAGTCAGGCCACCGAACGGAACAGGGGTCAACCCATGACGACTCGTACGACCTTCCTGGGCCTGGGCGCGATGGGCAGCGCGCTCGCCGCCGCGGCCCTCGACGCCGGCCGACCATCCGTGGTGTGGAACCGCACTCCAGGCAGAGCACGAGCACTCGGGCAGGGCGGCGCCACCGTCGCCGGGAGCATCGAGGAGGCGGTCATCGGCGACGGGGTGGTCGTCGTGTGCCTGTTCGACCATCAGTCGGTGCGTGCTGTGCTCGGTCCTGTCGCCGCGCACCTGGCCGGACGTACGGTGATCAATCTGACAACGACGACACCGAACCAGGCTCGCGGGCTCGCGACCTGGGCGGCGGAGCACGGCATCACCTGTCTCGACGGTGCGATCATGGCCGTACCCGCGATGATCGGCCGTCCAGGGTCGACGATCTTCTACAGCGGTCCCGAGGCCGCCTTCGAGGAGAACCGGGAACTGCTCGGCCTGTGGGGGCAGAGCGACTACTTCGGGGCCGACCCCGGTATGGCCTCGCTCCGTGACATGGCGATGCTCGTCGGGATGTACACAATGTTCGCCGGCTTTCTGCACGGCGCGGCGATGGTCGGTGCCGAAGGCGTGTCGGCGGTCGAGTTCGCCCGAGCGCAGATGTCCTTCCTCGCCGCCATGACGGGCCAGCTGGCTGGTCTCGCCGCCACAGTGGATGCCGAAAACTACGCCGGGGCGGGTCAGCAGAGCCTTGAGTTCACCGAAGCCGCGCTGGATTCGCTGGTGACGGCCAGCCTCGATCAGGGCATCGGTGCCGAGGTTCTGCGGCCCGTCCAGGACATCGTGCGCCGGCAGGTCGCCGCCGGGTACGGCAGGCAGGGCACCGCCCGCATTTTCGAGGAACTCAGGATGTCCCGATGAGCGGCGAGGGCGGTCTGTCCCCCGTGACGGTCGTCGGCCTTGGCCCGATGGGTCGAGCGATGACCGAGGCTCTGCTGCGTTCTGGCCATTCGGTCACGGTGTGGAACCGCACCCCGGGGCGCGCCGATGACCTCATAGGCAGAGGGGCCATCCTGGCGCCGACGCCGACAGTCGCGGTTGCCGCCAGCGAGCTGATCATTCTCAGTCTTACCGACTACCAGGCCATGCACGACATCTTCGACCCGGTCGTCGAGAGTTCAGAATCCCCGGGTGTTCTCGCCGGCAAGGTTCTGGTGAATCTCAGTTCGGACACACCCGACGCCTCCCGGGACGCGGCGCAATGGGCCGCCGCACAGGGAGCGAGCTTCGTGACCGGAGGCGTCATGGTGCCCGCTCCCGCCGTGGGCAGCCCAGGGGCATACGTGTTCTACAGCGGGTCCCGCTCGGCGTTCGACGCACACGGACCGACGCTCGGACTTTTTGGCGAGCCAAGGTACCTCGGGGAGGATTCGGGCCTGGCCCAGCTCTTCTACCAGGCGCACCTTGACGTCTTCCTCACCGCGCTGGCAAGCCTGCTCCACGCCACCGCGCTTGTCACCGCCGCCGACGTGCCGGCCGCCGATTTCCTACCCAGCGCGATGGAACTTCTCGCCGGCATCCCAGCGATGATCGGAGACGGACGGGATCTGGCCCGAAGTCTGGAGGCCGGCGAGCACCCCGGCCACCTCAGCACAACGCGGATGATGGGCGCCACAGCGGACCACATCGTGTGGACGAGCGAGCGGGCCGGTGTTGACCCGCGGCTACCCAAAGCCGTCAAGGCACACTACGACCAGGCCAGCGCCCGGTCTGGCCGAAGGGTGACCTCGGCCAGACCGGTGGCGAGCCAGTTGATGTTGCGGTCTGACGGTGGTGCGGTCTGACGGTGGTGCGGGTCAGACGTTGAAGCCGAGGGCGCGGAGCTGGTCGCGGCCGTCGTCGGTGATCTTGTCGGGGCCCCACGGGGGCATCCAGACCCAGTTGATCTTCACGTCGGCGGCGAGGCCGCCGTCGGGGCCGTCGACCAGGGCCGAGCGGGTCTGGTCCTCGATAACGTCGGTCAGCGGGCAGGCCGCCGAGGTGAGCGTCATGTCGAGGGTGATGATGTTGTCGTCGGAGACGTGGATGCCGTAGACGAGGCCGAGGTCGACGACGTTGATGCCGAGCTCGGGGTCGACGACGTCGCGCATCGCCTCCTCGATGTCGTCGAACTCCGCGAGGTCCAGGGCTGCCGCCCGCTCGGCGCGGGTGCCGTGCTGCTCGTCCTGGGTCGCCGCGTCCTGGGTCGCCGCGTCCTGGGTGGAGGTGCCAGCTTCGCCGATGACGGTGCCGGGGTCGGCAGTCGCGTCCTGGATCGGGGTTTCGGTCAGCGCGTCGGTCATGGCTTCTCCTGCTCCGGTACGTCGAGGGCGGCGGGGGTCGCCGGCGCCGTGGCCGACACGGACGCGGACGCTGCCGCCGCTGCGGGATCGACGGCCTTGGCGGTGGCGTCCTTCCAGGCCATCCAGGACAGCAGGGCGCACTTGACCCGAGCAGGGTACTTGGAGACGCCGGCGAACGCGACCGCGTCCTCGAGCCGCTCCTCGTCACCCTCCGCGGTGCCGCGCGACTGCATCAGCGCCAGGAACTCGCGCTCGAGTTCCAGCGCGTCGTCGACCTTCTTGCCGATCACCAGGTCGCTCATCACGCTCGCCGAGGCCTGGCTGATCGAACAGCCCTCGCTCTCGTACGAGACGTCCTCGACCACACCGTCGACGACCTTCACCCGCAGGGTGACCTCGTCCCCGCAGGTGGGGTTGACGTGGTGCACCTCGGCGTCGAACGGGTCGCGCAGCCCGCGGTGCAGCGGGTTGCGGTAGTGGTCCAGGATGATCTCCTGGTACATGGAATCAAGGTTCACTTCGAGAAGAACCTCCGGACCCCGTGCAGACCTTCCACCAGCGCGTCGACCTCAGCGGTCGTCGTGTACAGGTGGAAGGATGCCCGGGTCGTCGCGGGAATGCCGTAGCGCAGGCAGACCGGCCGCGCGCAGTGGTGGCCGACCCGCACCGCGATGCCACGCTCGTCCAGGAGCTGGCCGACATCATGCGGGTGGATGTTGCGCCCGGTGTCGTCGGTGAGCACGAACGAGATCGCCCCACCGCGGGCCTCGGCGGTCGGCGGACCAATGATCCGCAGGCCGGGCACACCGGCCAGGGCGTCGAGCGCGTAGGCGGTGATGGCGTGTTCGTGGGCGGCGACCGCCGGCATGCCGAGCGCGCTCAGGTAGTCGACGGCGGCACCGAGCCCGACGACCTGGCTGATCATCGGGGTGCCGGCCTCGAAGCGGTGCGGCGGCGGGGCGTAGGTCGACCCCTCCATCGTCACGACCTCGATCATCTCGCCGCCGCCGAGGAACGGCGGCATGACCTCGAGCAGCTCGAGGCGGCCCCACAGCACGCCGACACCGGTCGGCGCGCACATCTTGTGGCCGGTGAAGGCGAGGAAGTCCACCCCGAGGGTGGCGACGTCGACCGGCAGGTGCGGCACCGACTGGGAGCCGTCGAGCACGGTCAGCGCGCCGACCTCGCGGGCCCGGGCGACGATGCGCTCGACCGGGTTGAGGGTCCCGAGGATGTTCGACTGGTGCACCATCGAGACGACCTTGGTCCGGTCGTTGATGATGCTGTCGAGGTCGGCCAGGTCGAGGCGGCCGTCGTCGGTCAGGCCGATCCAGCGCAGGGTGGCGCCGGTGCGCCGGGCGAGCATCTGCCAGGGCACCAGGTTGGAGTGGTGCTCCATCTCGGTGATGACGATCTCGTCGCCGGGGCCGACCCGGAAGCGGGCGGCCTCCACACCGGTGGTCTCGGCGTTGCTCATCGCGTAGGCGACCAGGTTCAGCGCCTCGGTCGAGTTCTTGGTGAACACGACCTCGCGGCGGTCGGTGGCACCGATGAACGCGGCGATCTTGTCACGGGTCGCCTCGTACAGCGCGGTGGCCTCCTCGGCCAGCACGTGGATGCCGCGGTGCACGTTGGCGTTGTGCCGCTCGTAGTAGGTCCGCTCGGCGTCGAGGACGGCCAGCGGCTTCTGCGAGGTGGCGGCGCTGTCGAGGTAGACCAGCGGCAGGTTGTCGTGCACGGTGCGCGACAGGATCGGGAAGTCCTTGCGCACCTGCTCGACATCGTAGCCGCTGGCCAGAACGGCCGGGTGCGGCTCGGTGACGGTCATGACGCAGCTCCAGCCCCCGCCGGGGCGACCGCGGCCGCTCCGCCGCCTTTGACGTAGCGGTCGTAGCCACCGTCCTCGAGCACGGCGGCGAGCTCGGGGCCGCCCGAGTCGACGATGCGGCCGGCGGTCATCACGTGGACGAACTCGGGCTTGATGTAGCGCAGGATGCGCGTGTAGTGGGTGATGAGCAGGATGCCCGTCTCCCCCTTGGCACGCACGGCCTCGATGCCACCGGAGACGATGCGCAGCGCGTCGACGTCGAGACCGGAGTCGGTCTCGTCGAGCACGGCGATCTTCGGCTTGAGCAGCGCCATCTGCAGGATCTCGTGGCGCTTCTTCTCACCGCCGGAGAAGCCCTCGTTGACGCCGCGCTCGGCGAACGCCGGGTCCATCTCCAGGGCTTCCATGGAGGCCTTGACCTCCTTGACCCAGGTACGCAGCTTCGGTGCCTCGCCGCGCACGGCCGTGGCCGAGGAGCGCAGGAAGTTCGACACCGACACCCCGGGGATCTCCACCGGGTACTGCATCGCCAGGAAGATCCCGGCGCGGGCGCGGGCGTCGACGCCCATGGTGAGGACGTCCTCACCGTCGAGCGTGATGCTGCCGTTGGTCACGGTGTACTTCGGGTGGCCCGCGATCGAGTAGGACAGGGTCGACTTGCCCGACCCGTTCGGTCCCATGATCGCGTGGGTCTCGCCCTTGCGGACGGTCAGGTCGACCCCGCGCAGGATCTCGCGCGGACCTTCCTCGGTCTCCACCGAGACGTGCAGGTTACGAATCTCCAAGGTCGACACCGCGGTCGTCACCCTCGTTCCGGGCTCGTCTGTGCGACGGCGACGAGCACGTCGTCACCGTCGATGGTCACTGGGTAGGTGGGCACCGGGTCGATCGCCGGCAGGCTCAGCGGCCGGCCGGTGGCCAGGTCGAACTGGGACCCGTGCAGCCAGCACTCGATCCTGCCGTCTTCGACCTCACCGGCGGACAGCTGGACGTCGGCGTGCGAGCACTCGTCGCGCAGCGCGTAGACGGTGCCGCCGGTGCGCACGACGCACACCGGCACACCGTCGATCTCGACGCCGAGCGCGGTCTCGTCGGCCAGGTCGGCCAGCGAGCAGACCCGGTGATGCCCGGGTGCGGCCGAGGTGCCGGCCGGTGCGGCGCTCACGCGCCCGCCCCGGCGGCGGCCTCGGCAGCCTCGGCGGCTTCGGCCTCGGCGAGGGCCTCGGCCAGCTCGGACTCGCCGAGCCGGGCGGCCACCGAGGTCATGATGCGGTCGCGCAGCTCGGGAATGTCGATCCGGTCGATGACCTCGGCGAAGAAGCCGTGGACGACGAGCCGACGGGCCTCGGTCGGCGGGATGCCGCGTGACTGCAGGTAGAACAGCGCCTCGTCGTCGAAGCGGCCGGTGGCACTGGCGTGCCCGGCGCCGACGACCTCGCCGGTGAGGATCTCCAGGTTGGGCACCGAGTCGGCGCGGGCGCCGTCGGTGAGCACCAGGTTGCGGTTGAGCTCGTAGGTGTCGGTGTCGACCGCGTCGGCGCCGATCAGGACGTCGCCGATCCACACCGCGTGCGCCGACTCGCCGCGCAGCGCACCCTTGTAGGTCACCCGGCTGCGGCACGAGCGCGCCTGGTGGGTGACCAGCAGACGGTGCTCCTGGTGCTGGCCGGCGTCGGTGAAGAACACGCCGTTGAGCTCGGCGTCGCCGCCGGGCCCGCGGTAGTCGACGGTCGGGTTGAGCCGGACGAGCTCACCGCCGAGCGTGACGGTGAACGAACGCAGCTTCGCGTCCCGGCCGACGGAGAAGGCGTGCGCGCCCAGGTGCACGGTGCCCGCGTCCCAGTCCTGCAGGGAGATCACGGTGAGCGACGCGCCGTGGCCGACGTACACCTCGACGTTGCCGGCGTAGGTGGCGCTGCCGGTGTGGTCGAGCACGACGGTGGCGGACGAGAACGGCCCGGCCTCGATCACCAGGTGGCCGTAGGCGACCCCGGCGGCGCTGGCGGCTCCGGCGGCGCCCTGCGGACCCTCACCGTGCAGGCGCACGATGACCGGTTCCGTCAGCGACGCCTCGGCGGGGATGGTCACCGCGGTCGCCCCGCCCGCACGGGCGGTGGCGAACGCGGCGATCCGGTCGGCCGGGATCAGGACCCGACCGATCCGGGCGTCGGCGGCGTCGAGCCGCTCGACGGCGACCCCGTCAGGTGCCGTGACCGTGACCGTGACCAGGCCGTCGGCCTCGGGGCCGGTCGGCAGGCCACGCAGGCGGCGCAGCGGGGTGAACCGCCAGGCCTCCTCGCGCCCGGTGGGCACGTCGTGGTCCTGCGGGTCACGGGAACGCACCGGGCGGGGCACGGCTCCGGCGGCCGCCGGGGGGCGCCCGGTGGCATCGATGACGGCCATCAGCCGACCGAACCTTCCATCTGCAGCTCGATGAGCCGGTTGAGTTCGAGCGCGTATTCCATCGGCAGTTCGCGGGCGATGGGCTCGACGAAGCCGCGCACGATCATCGCCATCGCCTCCTCCTCCGACAGACCGCGGCTCATCAGGTAGAACAGCTGGTCCGCGCCGACCTTCGACACGCTCGCCTCGTGCCCGATGGACGCGTCGTCCTCGCGGACGTCGACATACGGGTAGGTGTCGGAGCGGCTGATCGTGTCGACGAGCAGCGCGTCGCACTTGACCGTGGAGCGCGACCCCGACGAACCCTCGTTGATCTGCACGAGACCGCGGTAGGACGTCCGGCCGCCGCCGCGGGCCACCGACTTGGAGATGATCTGCGAGGACGTGTGCGGCGCGGCGTGCACCATCTTGGCGCCGGCGTCCTGGTGCTGGCCGGGGCCGGCGAAGGCGATCGAGAGGACCTCGCCCTTGGCGTGCTCGCCGAGCATCCACACGGCCGGGTACTTCATGGTCACCTTGGAGCCGATGTTGCCGTCGACCCACTCCATCGTGGCGCCCTCATGGCAGGCGGCACGCTTGGTGACCAGGTTGTAGACGTTGTTCGACCAGTTCTGGATGGTCGTGTACCGACAGCGCGCGTTCTTCTTCACCACGATCTCGACGACGGCCGAGTGCAGCGAGTCCGACGAGTAGATCGGGGCGGTGCAACCCTCGACATAGTGCACGTAGGCACCTTCGTCGACGATGATGAGCGTCCGCTCGAACTGGCCCATGTTCTCGGTGTTGATCCGGAAGTAGGCCTGCAGCGGGATCTCGACCTGCACGCCCGGCGGCACGTAGATGAACGAGCCACCCGACCAGACCGAGGTGTTCAGCGCGGCGAACTTGTTGTCACCGACCGGGATGACCGAGCCGAAGTACTCCCGGAACAGCTCCGGGTGCTCGCGCAGACCGGAGTCGGTGTCCAGGAAGATGACGCCCTGCTCCTCAAGATCCTCGCGGATCTTGTGGTAGACGACCTCGGACTCGTACTGGGCGGCCACACCGGAGATGAGGCGCTGCTTCTCCGCCTCGGGGATGCCGAGCCGGTCGTAGGTGGCGCGGATGTCCTCCGGCAGGTCCTCCCACTCGGCGGCCTGCTTCTCGGTGGAACGGACGAAGTACTTGATGTTGTCGAAGTGAATGCCGGTGAGGTCTGCGCCCCAGGTCGGCATCGGCTTGCGCTCGAACAGACGCAGGCCCTTCATACGCAGGTCGGTCATCCACGACGGCTCGGACTTCTTCGCCGAGATGCCACGGACGACCGCCTCGGACAGGCCGCGCTCCACGTCGTCGGCATAGGCGTCGGTGTCAGCCCATCCGAACCGGTAGGAGCCAAGGCCCTCAAGGGCGGTCTCGGCAGGGGTGGTCATGGGGCGGAACCTTCCGAAGACGGGGATGGTGGGAGTGGTTCCTGCGGCGGGCCCGCTGGTACGTGGGTCGTGCAGACGCCGTCGCCGTGGGCGATCGTCGCCAGGCGCTGCACGTGGGTGTCCAACACCCGGGCGAGCGCCGCGGTCTCCGCGTCGCACAGCGCCGGGAAGCGCTCGGCGACGAACTGGACCGGGCAGTGATGCTGGCAGATCTGCAGCCCGGTGGGCAGCTCCGAGACGCTGGCGGTGTACCCGGCCGCCGTCATCGCCTCGGCCAGCGCCGCCGGCCGTTCCTGCGGGGACGCGGCGACGACCGCCGAACGCACCCGCCGTTCCAGGTCGACCGCCCGGCTGTCAGCGAACTCGCTGATCGCCGAGGGCCCGGCCACCTCCGCGAGGAAGCGCAACGCACCGGCGGCCAGATCGGAGTAGGCGGACGGGCCGGCCTGGTGGCCGGCCTCGGTCAGCGCGTAGCGCCGAGCCGGACGGCCCCGACCCCGGGGACCGTGGGGACGGCTCTCGATGGGAGAGATGCTGCCGTCGGAGACCATGGCGTCGAGGTGGCGACGGATCCCGGCCGGCGAGACACCGAGCTGACGAGAAAGTTCGGCCGCCGTGGCCGAACCGCCCTCCAGCAGTCGACGCACGACCCGGTCACGGGTGCGGCCGTCCGCCGTCCCGGCCGAGACATCGTGGTCGTTTTTCACAACGCCAGTGTGCCCTATTTACGGGACGCGGTCGAACCCAGCTCCCCCGATCAGGTCACTTCAGGGCGCCGATCTGCGTCACACCCCCAGTGCCAGCACCGTTTCACCACCCGCTTCGCTCCTCAAGGCCCGTCCGGACGTCGTCCGGCCGACACCCGAACACCGCTCCTGTACCTGACAATGCACGCGCAAACACAACATCCACCCACTACCGGCATCTGGTTGACCGTGCCCGTCGCGGCGCTGCCAGACTGACGACATCCCTGGGCACCATCGGGCCGGCGGCAGGGCGGCAGGGCGGCAGGGCGACAGGGCGACAGTGGGAGGCGGCGCAGCGGATGCGGGCGGGACGACGACACGGCGGGCTCCCCCGCGCACTGGTCGGGCTCGGCCTGGTGCTGGCGCTGGTGGGCGCGGCGGCGGGTTGCAGCGGCGGCGGAGACAAGAAGACCAACGGGCTGGAGGGGCTGGCGCCGGCCGAGGTCGGCTCGCGTGCCGTGACCACGTTGCGCACCGCCCCCGGTGTGCACCTGTCCGGTTCCGTCACGAGCCCCGGTGGCGACGCCCCCGCCGACTACGACCTGGTGCTGTCGCCCACCACGACGCGCGGCACGGTCGAGGAGTACGGCCAGCAGACCCAGCTCGTCAAGATCAAGGCTGACACGTACGTCCGCCGGGCCCGGTCGTACTACACAGCCACCGGCGACAGCGCCGCCGCCGACCTGCTGGCCGACCGCTGGGTCCGCCTCGCCGCCGCCGACGCGGCCAAGTACTCCTATTTCACGCTCAACGGCTTCAGCGACTCGCTGCGCAGCTACCTCGTCGGCCTGGCCGGAAAGGTCGAGCAGGAGAAGGTGGACGGCGAGCGTGCCGTGCGCGTGCGGGCCTCTG
The DNA here is from genome assembly GCF_023243055.1 of Frankia sp. AgPm24. Taxonomy (NCBI): domain Bacteria; kingdom Bacillati; phylum Actinomycetota; class Actinomycetes; order Frankiales; family Frankiaceae; genus Frankia; species Frankia sp. AgPm24. Next base: position 101,729 of record NZ_JALKFW010000211.1, read on the forward strand.
ACGGCACGACCTTCGAGGTCGCCAACACCGGCCCGGCCTACCCCCTGCGGATCACGCTCGCCGGCGACTCGACCACCCGCCTGCGTCTGGCCGACTTCCGCACCCCCGACGCCGCCACCGCGCCGAGTTCCCCGATCGACCTGTCCAGCATCGGCTGAGCCCAGCCTCCGGTTGAGCCCAGCCTCCGGTTCACCTGAGTCTCCGGCCGGGTCGAGCCTGGCGACGGCACCCGCCGGGGTCGCACCGACACGTCGCACGGGCGACCATCCGATGCGCCAGGATCGGAGCCATGACGGACGGTGAGCCGCTCGCGGCCGAGTGGCGTCAGGACGAGCACCGGACTCGGCCCGGCCAGGATCAGGCTCGCGGGCGGGGCCGCGGGCGTGGACGGGTGGTCGCGGCGGTCGACCAGGGCACGACGGGGACGACGGTGTGCCTGCTCGACGAGCAGGCGGTGGTCGTCGGCCGTGGCTACACTCCCGTGCGGCCGAGCTTCCCCCGGCCGGGCTGGGTCGAGCAGGACCCCGAGCAGCTGTGGCGCGGCGTCGTCGAGGCCGTCCAGGCTGCCCTCGCCGACGCCGGACGTGCGCCGTCCGACCTCGCCGCGCTCGGGATCACCAACCAGCGGGAGACCACCCTGGTGTGGGATCGGCGCACGTCCACGCCGGTGTACCCGGCGATCGTCTGGCAGGACCGGCGCACCGCTGTCCACTGCGAGCGGCTCGCCGCGGACGGCCATGGTCCGTGGGTGGCCGACCGCAGCGGACTCGTCCTCGATCCGTACTTCTCCGCCACGAAACTCGCCTGGATCCTCGCGCACGACCCGGAGCTGCGTCGCCGGGCCGGACGGGGTGAACTCGCCGCCGGCACGGTCGACTCCTGGCTGGTCTGGCGGCTCACCGGCGGCGCCACCCATGTCACCGACATCACCAACGCCTCCCGCACCCAGCTGCTCCACCTCGCCACCGGACGCTGGGACGACGACCTGCTCGGACTCTTCGAGATCCCGGACGACCTGCTGCCCACCGTGGTGCCCAGTTCACGGGTCTACGCGATGACGGATCCGGCGGCCTTCCTCGGGGTGCGGGTGCCGATCGCGGCGGCCGTCGGCGACCAGCAGGCGGCGCTGTTCGCGCAGGGCTGCCACGCTCCCGGACAGGCCAAGAACACCTACGGCACCGGCTCGTTCGTCCTGGTCAACACGGGTGTGACGGTGCCGGAGCCGGAGTCGGCCCGGGCCGCGGGCCTGCTGCGCACCGCCGCCTACCAGCTGGACGGCCAGCCGGTGCGGTACGCGCTGGAAGGGGCGATCCTGTCCACCGGTTCGGCGGTGGCCTGGCTGCGTGACGGTCTGGGCATCGTCGGCGACGTCGCCGAGACGGCCGCGCTGGCCGCCTCGCTGGCCGGCAACGACGGGGTGTACTTCGTCCCGGCGCTGGCCGGCCTCGGCGCTCCACACTGGGATCCGCGGGCCCGCGGCACCCTGCTCGGTCTCACCCGCGGCACCAGCCGGGCGCATCTGGCGCGCGCCGTCCTCGAGGGCATCGCCTACCGCACCCGGGACGTGGTCGAGGCGATGGCCGCCGCCGGCTTCGCCGTCACCGAACTGCGTGCCGACGGTGGCGCCGCCCGCAACGCCTGGCTGATGCAGTTCCAGGCTGATGTGCTCGGTATCGACGTCGACGTCCCCGACAACATCGAGACCACCGCGCTGGGATCGGCCTACCTCGCCGGCCTGGCCACCGGCTTCTTCCCCGATCTGGACGCCCTGTCCGACCTGCGCCGCGGTGCCGACCGCTACCGTCCCGCGACGTCGCCCGGGCAGCGCGCCCGCGGCTATCGGCGCTGGCGCAGCGCCGTGGAGCGCTCCCGGGCCTGGGCCCTCGACGACCTCGACGACCTCGACGACGGCTCCGACGACGGCTCCGAGAGCGACCGATATCGGTGACACCCGCCGGCCAGATAACTACATTCCGAAACAAAGACACGATCATCCTTGACGTTCTGTAGCGCCCAGCACCAGGGGGCCACCGTAGGGCCACATCCAGCCGCGTCTTTGTGCGTCAATCGGCTGCCAGACGGATGGATGCCTGACAGGCTGTCACCGGGGGCGGTCGGCGTCTCCCGCCAGCCCTGACCCGGACGGAGACTGTGACCGAGGCGGACTACGCCCTGGAGCTCGGCCGCAGGCTTCGTGCGGCGCGCAATCGGCGAGGCATGTCGTTGCTGGACGTCCAGCAGCGCACCCACGGCCGATGGACCGCGGGAACTCTCGGTGCCTATGAACGAGGCTCCCGCACCCTGCGCGTGCACCGCCTCGTCGAGCTCGCCGCGATCTACGATGTGCCGGCGACCCTGCTGGTGCCCCCCGCCATCGACCGGCGTGAGGTCGACCACCTCCCGCCGCTGGTCATCGACCTGCGGCGGCTACGCAAACTGCCGCCGACCCGCACCGGTCCCCTGCGACGTTGGATCGCGATCGTGCAGGTCCTACGTTCGGACAACTCCCGGGACGTGCTCCGGCTGCGCCGCGGTGACCTGCAGTCCCTGTCGCGGCTCTACAGCACCACCCCGGCTGTCCTCTACGAACGACTGCAGGCGTGGGGCGCCCTGGTGGAGCCGAACGAGCCGGCCACGGTCGGCGGGCGCCGCCGCACCACCGTCGCCACCCGCACCCCCCGCCAGCGGATCTGACCCGATGCGCCGCCCCGGAGCGGGGATCAATTCCCCCTTCACCGGACGGGATCCGTAGGATCGCCGAGTGGCCGAGATCCTGGCAGTCAGCGTCGCGGGCCTCGTGAAGACCTATTCCGCGCGCTCCGCGGTCACCCGTACCGGGCCGTCGCGCGCGGATCGGCGACGGGACGGCGGCGCGCGCGGCCGCCGCGCCCGGCGCGGTCCACGCGAGCCTGGTTCCGGCGAGTTCCCCGCGGTCCTCGCACCGCACCCGTCCGAACCGCCCACGTCCGGCCGTGTCGCCGATGGGCGCATCCGGGCGGTCGACGGGCTGTCGTTCAGCGTGCCGGTAGGTTCGGTCACGGCGCTGCTCGGGCCGAACGGCGCCGGCAAGACCACCACCGTGGAGATCTGCGAGGGTTTCCGCGCCGCCGACGCCGGCGAGGTGCGCATCCTCGGCCGGGACCCGATCGCCGACGCCGTCGAGCTGCGCCCCAGGGTCGGCATCATGCTGCAGTCCGGCGGGATGTACCCCGGGGCGCGCGCCGGGGAGATGCTGCGCCTGGTCGCCGCGCACCACCGTGACCCGCTCGACCCCGCCGCCCTGCTCGACCGGCTCGGCCTCACCGACTCCGCCGCCACCCCGTTTCGCCGTCTCTCCGGCGGCCAGCAGCAACGCCTGTCGCTGGCGATGGCCGTCGTCGGCCGCCCCGAACTCGTCTTCCTCGACGAACCCACCGCCGGTCTGGACGTCGCCGGGCGCCGCACCACCTGGGAGCTCATCGAGGAACTGCGAGCCGCCGGGGTCACCGTCGTGCTCACCACACACGCGATGGACGAGGCGGAGCGCCTCGCCGACCAGGTCACCATCATCAACCACGGCCGCGTCGTGGCCACCGGTTCCCCCGCCGAACTCACCCGCGGCGGCGCCGAGGGCCAACTGCGTTTCCGCGCCCCCGCCGGCCTCGACCTCGCCACCCTGCTGCTCGCCCTGCCCGACGGCACCACCGCCAAGGAAAGCCCGTCCGGCCACTACCTGGTGGAGGGCACCGTCGACCCACAACTGCTGGCCGCGGTCACCGCCTGGTGCGCCGGCAACGGCGTGCTCGCCGAGGACCTGCGGGTCGAGCAACGCACCCTGGAGGACGTCTTCGTGGAACTGACCGGTGCGGAGCTGCGCCCGTGACCGCCGCGGGTGCCACGCTGGACCTGCGTCCGGCGCCCGGCGCCGCGAGCCGCGCCCGGATGTTCGCGGCGCAGACCCGACTCGAGCTCGTCCTGACCCTGCGCCGCGGCGAGTCCGTCCTGCTCACGTTGATCATTCCGGTCGGCCTGCTGGCCTTCTTCACCGGCGTGGACGTCCTGCCGCACGACACCGGGCGACCCGTCGACTTCCTCGTGCCCGGCGTCCTGGCATTGGCGATCATGTCGACGGCGTTCACCGGCCAGGCGATCGCCACCGGCTTCGAACGCTCCTACGGCGTGCTCAAACGGCTCGGCGCCACTCCCCTGCCCCGCTCCATCCTGCTCGCCGGCAAGACCACGGCCGTGCTCGCCGTCGAGGTACTGCAGCTCGTCCTGCTCGTCGCCGTCGGTTTCGCACTCGGCTGGAAGCCCTCCGGTGGCGTGGCCGCCGCGCCCTGGGTGCTGCTGCTCCTGGCGCTGGGCACGGCCGCGTTCTCCGGCCTTGGCCTGCTGATGGCCGGGACGCTGCGCGCCGAGGCGACCCTCGCGGCGGCCAACGGCGTCTACCTGTTGCTGCTGCTCATCGGCGGCGTGGTCTTCGCACTGTCCGAACTACCCGGATGGCTGCGGGTCATCGCCGAGGGCCTGCCGACGGCGGCCCTGTCGGACGGACTGCGCCACGTCCTCGCCGACGGCGACGGGCCCGGACTGCGCCCCCTGATCGTGCTGGCCGTGTGGGCCGTCGCCAGCCTGGGCCTCGCCGCCCGCACCTTCCGCTGGGAATAACCGCATCCCCTTCCCCTGGCACACACCCCTTGGCACGCACCCCGGACGACCCTTCGGCCACCCTTTCGGCAGCCCCGCCGGACGACCCTTCGGCAGTCCCTGGATGGCTCCCTTCGACAGCCTCCACGGCTATCGACCACTCTCAGCCATTATCGATCACCCTTGGCCACCATCAACGACCATCGGCCACCCTTGGTGACCATTGACGCCTCTCGGCTACCGTCGATGCCCCTCGCCGTCCGATAAGCCCCGCCGCAGCCCAGATGTCGAGGGTTATTCGGCCGCATGCCGAGGACTGGTCGGAAATCGAGGGCCCCGATCCTCGAACAACCCTCGGCATGCCGCGATCTTGGCCGCGGTCTGGCCGGGATCTGGGGGAGAAGATCGGCCTGGGGGCCGGCGCCCAGAGCGGCAGGTGCACGGGTGCACAGATGGGCGGGTGCCCAGGTGGGCGAGTGCACAGGTGGGCGGGTGGGCGGGTGGGCGGGCGCACGGGTGGGCGTGCGTCGGATGAGGGGGATGGGGGTGGGAGTTACGATGGCAACCGTGTCAGCTTCTACAGCGCGTCGGAGGTTGCCGCTCGTCGGGCGACGCGCGTTTCAGATCGTCACCGCGGCCAATGTCGTCCTGCTGTCGTTGATCGTGGTCAGCGGCGGAGTGGTGCGCCTGAGCGGCTCCGGCCTGGGCTGTCCCACCTGGCCGCAGTGCGGTGACGGGTCGTTCACGCCGCACTCCGAGTACGCGTTGCACGGTGCGATCGAGTTCGGCAACCGGGTGATCGGCCTGGTCGTCGGGGTCGTGGTGCTGATCACCCCGCTGATGGCGCTGCGGCTGCGCGGCGGGCGGCGCCGTGATCTGACCCGGCTGTCGTTCGGGCTGTGGCTTGGCTATCTCGGCCAGGCGGTGCTCGGTGGGATCACGGTGCTCACCAAGCTGCATCCGGCCACGGTGGCGGCGCATTTCCTGCTGTCGATGGTGCTGCTGTGGAACGCGGTCGTGCTGGAGCGCCGGTCCCGGCAGGGGGCAGGTCCGGTGACACCGGCCGTCGCCCCCGCATTGCTGTGGCTGGCCCGACTGCTCGTCGTCGCCGCCGGGGCGGTGCTCGTGCTCGGGACCGTGGTCACGGGCACTGGTCCGCACAGCGGCGACGCCACCCATGGTGCACGGTTCGGCTTCGACATCGTCAATGTCGCCCAACTGCACGCCGACGGCGCGATGCTGCTCACCGGCCTCGCCGCGGCGATGGCCTTCGCCGTGCGGATCACCACGGCCCCCACCGCCGCGCGGCGCGGGTCGCTGGTGCTGTTGGCCACGATCGTCGCCCAGGCCGGGGTCGGGTTCGCCCAGTACTTCCTCGGCATCCCGTCCGGCCTGGTCGCCCTCCACATGACCGGCGCCACCGTGATGTGGATCGCCGCCCTCTACCTGTGGCTCGCCATGGCCCAGCGCCCCGCCCTCGAACCGGCCACCGCCACCGCCAGCGCTGTCAGCGAGCCCCCGGCAGCCAGGAAGGCCGCGGCCGAATCCGCCACGGCTGGCGTGGTGGCCGCACCCAGGGCCACGTCCGCGACGTCTCCCGAATCCGCGGCTGACCGTCCGGCAACCCCGGCCCTGTCGGCGAACCTCATCCCCTGACCGTCTGGCCGTCTCAGCCGCTCGGCCGTCTCAGTCAGGCTCCCTCCGCCCCGTCCGAGTCCGGCCGTGTCGCCGCCGGCCGTGTCACTGCCAGCGGCGACACCACCAGTGGCGGCAGCGGCAGCGGTGGCAGTGACGGCAGCGGCAATGACGGGCCAGTTCGCACCGGGTCGGGGGCCAGCCACGGAGCTGTCGGGCCGACGCTCAAAGACACGCGGGTCGTGTTGGACGGTGGTTCACGGCCGCGACCGTCTTGTCTTCTGGGCACGGGCCCGCGTGGCGCCGCGGATAGCGGGTGTCGATGGATCGGCCTCAAACCGGCCGATCGGCCACCCACCCCTTGCCGCTGTTCCCCCAAAGCGGCCCCGAGACAGGCCGAGACAGCCCCGAGACAGGCCCAGGCCCAGGCCAAGCCCAGGCCCGGCCGATGCAAGACGGGGTTCGCGGCAGGGCTCGATGCCCTGGCAGGAACACCCCACGACGACCCGTGCAGCACGCACCCGCCCGAGAGTCGGAACAAAAGCCGTGAAAGCCGCCTGCTCAGGGTCGGGGAAACGGCCCTCCCTCAGGAGAGAGTGGGGCGGTGTCGGTCATGGCCGCGGCGGGCGGTGTCCGGTCGGCGCGGGCCCAGCGACTCGGTCGTCCACGCAGGACGGTCGAGGGCTGACAGCCCGGACTGAGCAGACGAAACGGCCCCGGGCCGGCGTCACGCACGCCGGCCCGGGGCCGTGATTCGTATATCCCAGGGCCGTCCCGATCAGACCTTCGACGGGCGTCCGAGACAGGTCAGACGACGGCGACGATGGCGATCGCGGTGAACAGGAGGGTGAGGTAGGTGATGGACATGTGGAACAGATGCATGGCGCGCGGGTCCTCGCCACGGGCGGTGCGCCGGACGATGCGGTGTGCCTCGACCAGGAACCAGCCGCCGACCGCGATCGCGCTGGCCAGGTAGAACCATCCGGTGTGGGCGACGGGGGCGAGTACCAGGGACACCGCGACCATCCCGTAGGCGTAGAACAGGATGCGGCGCGTCACCGTCTCGGGTGAGGCCACGACCGGAAGCATCGGGATTCCGGCGGCGGCGTAGTCGTCGCGGAACTTCATCGCCAGCGCCCAGAAATGGGGCGGCGTCCAGAAGAAGACGATCGCGAACAGCAGCGCCGCCGACCAGCTCAGTGATCCGGTGACCGCCGACCAGCCGATCAGCACCGGGAAACAACCGGCCGCGCCGCCGATGACGATGTTCGACGGGGTGCGGCGCTTGAGACCAAGTGTGTAGACGAAAACGTAGAACGAGATCGCGCCGAGCGACAGCAGCGCCGACGGCCAGTTCACCAGCAGGCCGAACATGAGCGTCGAGACGATGCCGAGCAGGATGCCGAACACGAGCGCCTCGGTCGGCGTCACGGTGGCGCGGACCAGGGGGCGCTTACGGGTGCGGCCCATCACCTGGTCGATGTCGCGGTCGACGTAGCAGTTGATCGTGTTCGCGCTGCCCGCGGACAGGGTGCCCGCGACCAGGGTCACGACGATGAGCCACACCGACGGCATGCCGCGCTTGGCGAGCATCATCGCCGGCACCGTGGTGATCAGCAGCAGTTCGACCACGCGCAGTTTCATCAGGGCGACGTACGCGCGCGCCTTCGCGTTCAGCGCGCCCAGCACACCCGAACCGGCCCCCGCATCCGGTGCGAGCCGCGCCACCGGGCCGCCCGCGACCGCGAGCGTCCCGACACCACCGGCCACCGCGACGCCAGGAGACACCGACACACCGTTGGACACCGACACACCGTTGGACAGCGTGACGCTCACACCGTTGGACACCTTCACGCCGTTGGACACCTTCACCCCGTTCGACGGGACCATGCTCACCCCGTTGGACGGCTGCACGCTCACACCGTTCGACGGCTTCACGCCGTTCGACAGTTTCGCGCTCACACCGTTGGACAGGGTCGCGCTCACACCGTTGGACACCTTCACCCCGTTCGATGGAGCGACGCTCACCCCGTTGGACGGCTTGACCCCGTTCGACGGCTGCACGCCGTTGGACGGCTTGACGCTCACACCGTTCGAGGACTTCACGCTCACCCCGTTCGACGGCTTCACGCTCACACCGTTGGACGGCTGCGCACTGACCCCGTTGGACGGCTGCACGCTCACACCGTTGGAGGGCTTGACGCTGACCCCGTTGGACGGCTTGGCGCTCACACCGTTGGACGGCTGCACGCTCACACCGTTCGACGGCTCGACACTCACACCGTTCGACGGCGCCAGACTCACACCGGTGGACGGCCTGACGCCGTTGGAGCCCGTCACGGTGGCAGCGGCAGCCGGGTTCGGGGGCTGCGGCTGGACCTGGTGCGGGACCTGACCCGGTTCGGACTGAGCGGCCACGGAGCCAGGAGCGGCCACGGAGCCAGGAGCCACCGCTGGTGACATGTCCGACCGCACCGGGCCGCGTGTGGTGACGCGCCGGCGACGAAGGGCGGCCTCGGTAGACAGAGCGACCTCGCGATCGGCGGGATCGGCGGACGACCCGCACTGGACGGAGCCCCGGTTACGGAGCGCACGGTGTTCTACGACGTGTCGGAGTCTAGCCGTCGGATCGGGGCGCACGCGCGCCGGCCGCGTCTGGATCCCCCTGGGCGGGATGCGGTCTGCCTCACGTCCGGCCCTCGGGGTGCCGGTCGACCCGTCCCGGCTGGGCCGACCGCCCGGGTGGCCCGCCCGACCAGGTGGAAGTTGTGGTGGTGGTCGTCTCGCCGTGGCATCGGTCACGCCCCCCGTCCAGGCCATTTGACCTGGCTGTTCGTCTCATCGCTACCTGGGCGTCACGCAGGCGCACCGTGAGGGATCAGACTGGGATCAGACTGGGATGGCGCAGGCATGGTGGGGTAGGGGCCCAAGGGGTTGGACCGGATGGGCGGGTGCACTGCCCGAGGGCTGCATCCGGCACCGCCCGGCAGGTCTCATCCGGCCGTGTCGCCTCGCGCCAGGCCGGTGTGGGTTCGGCCACCTCGGCCGGATTCACGGATCGTCCCGGCATCACGCACGCCGGGACGAGCTTGAGATCGTGTGAAGGATCCATCGCCGCGGAGAGGAAACACACCACCGATGAGCACTCCCCTGTCCGAGCTCTCGGCCGCCGGAGTGGCGGTCTGGCTGGACGACATCAGCCGTCAGCGACTGCGCACCGGCAATCTCGCCGACCTGGTCGCCACCCGTGATGTCGTCGGTGTGACCAGCAACCCGACGATCTTCCAGAAGGCGATCGGTTCGGGCGATCAGTACTCCGAGCAGCTGCATGACCTGAAGGTCCGTGGCGTCGATGTCGGTGAGGCCGTTCGGGCGATCACCGCGGCCGACGTCCGCGAGGCCTGCGACGTGCTGCGTGGCGTGTACGACGCCAGCGGCGGGGTCGACGGCCGGGTCTCCCTGGAGGTCGACCCCCGACTGGCCCACGACACCGAGCGCACCGTGGCCGAGGCCCGCGCGCTGTGGTGGCTCGTCGACCGGCCGAACCTGTTCATCAAGATCCCGGCCACCCTCGCGGGCCTGCCAGCGATCACCCGGGTGATCTCCGAGGGGATCAGCGTCAACGTCACCCTGATCTTCGGCCTGGAGCGCTACGAGGCGGTGATCGAGGCCTTCCTGACCGGTGTCGAGCAGGCCGTCGCCGCCGGGCGTGACGTCTCCGATCTCGCCTCGGTGGCGTCGTTCTTCGTCAGCCGGGTCGACTCCGAGGTGGACAGCCGCCTCGACAAGATCGGTACGCCGGCGGCGAAGGCCCTGCACGCCAAGGCCGCGATCGCGAACGCGCGCCTGGCCTACGAGCGGTACGAGAAGATCTTCGGCTCGCCCCGCTGGGCGGCACTGGCCGCCAAGGGCGCCAAGGCGCAGCGTCCGCTGTGGGCGTCGACCTCGACGAAGGACCCGTCGCTGCCGGACACGATCTACGTCACCGAGCTGATCGCCCCCGGCACCGTCAACACGATGCCCGAGGCCACGTTGCAGGCGTTCGCCGACCACGGCAGCGTGTCCGGCGAGACGATCCGGCCGAACTACGCCGACGCCCGGGCGGTGTTCGCCGCCCTCGCCACGGTCGGCGTCGACATCGATGATGTCGTGGAGACGCTCGAGGCACAGGGCGTCCAGAAGTTCGAGGACTCGTGGAAGCAGCTGCTCGACACGGTGGCCCAGCAGCTCGGCCGCTCCGATGCCGCCCGCTGACCGGCCCACGACGAACACGAAGGGGGATCGGGTGGCGTCCACGCTGAACTCCAACCCGCTGCGGGATCCGCGCGACCGCAGGCTGCCGCGACTCCCGGACGCCAGCGCCCTCGTGGTGTTCGGCGTGACCGGAGACCTCAGCCGCAAGAAGCTCATCCCGGCCGTGTACGACCTGGCCAACCGCGGTCTGCTGCCGCCGGGGTTCGTCCTGCTCGGCTTCGCCCGGCGCGACTGGGAGCACGGCGACTTCGCCCAGTTCGCCCGCGAATCCGCCGAGAAGGGCGCGCGTACCCCGTTCCGCGCCGAGGTGTGGGACCGCCTGGAGAGCTCGATCCGGTTCGTACCGGGCTCGTTCGACGATGATGTGGCCTTCGACAAGCTCTGCGCCACGCTGGAGGAGCTTGACCGCAGCCACGGTATCGGCGGCAACGCGGCGTTCTACCTGTCCGTCCCGCCGTCGGCGTTCCCGGTCGTGCTCAAGCAGATGCAGCGCACCGGCCTGGCCAACACCGGCGGCGACGCGTGGCGCCGGGTGGTCATCGAGAAGCCGTTCGGGCATGACCTCGGCTCCGCCCGCGAGCTGAACTCGCTGGTGGACGACGTGTTCACACCGGCCGGGGTGTACCGGATCGACCACTACCTCGGCAAGGAGACGGTACAGAACCTGTTCGCGCTGCGCTTCGCGAACACGTTGTTCGAACCGATCTGGAACTCGCAGTTCGTCGACTCGGTGCAGATCACCATGGCCGAGGATGTCGGCATCGGCACCCGGGCCGGGTTCTACGACGAGACCGGTGCCGCCCGCGACGTCCTGCAGAACCACCTGCTGCAACTGCTGGCGCTCACCGCGATGGAGGAGCCGGTCAGCTTCAGCGCGGAGACCATCCGCACCGAGAAGATCAAGGTTCTGCGCGCGGTGTCGCTGCCGGACGACCTCGCCCGCTACGCGGTGCGCGGTCAGTACGAGCAGGGCTGGCTCGCGGGCGAGCGGGTCGCCGGCTACCTGGACGAGAAGGACATCCCAGCGGACTCGCGGACCGAGACCTACGCGGCGGTGCGCCTGGGCATCGAGACCCGGCGCTGGGCTGGTGTGCCGTTCTACCTGCGCACCGGCAAGCGGCTGCCGCGGCGGGTCACCGAGATCGCGATCGTGTTCAAGAAGGCGCCGCACCTGCCCTTCGACCAGACCGACACGGCCGAACTCGGCAACAACCAGCTCGTCATCCGGGTGCAGCCGGACGAGGGTGTCACGCTGAAGTTCGGTTCCAAGGTGCCGGGCTCGGCGATGGAGGTCCGCGACGTCGCGATGGACTTCCTGTTCGGCGAGGCGTTCACCGAGGCGCTACCCGAGGCCTACGAGCGGCTCATCCTGGACGTCCTGCTCGGCGACGCGACGCTGTTCCCGAACAACGCCGAGGTCGAGGAGTCGTGGCGGATCATCGACCCGCTCGAGGAGCACTGGGCGAGCACCACCCCGTTCCGGTACCGGGCGGGCAGCTGGGGTCCCACGGCCGCCGACGAGATGCTCGCCCTCGACAGCCGCCGCTGGCGGCGCCCATGATCGCCGCCGGGCATCCCACCGTCTCCGGACGCACCTTTGGACGCACCTTCGGACGTTCGTCCCGGGCGCAGTGCCGTCGCTGGGCGGAGAGGAGCATCTCGTGACCACACTGTGGGACACCACCGGATCCGATGTGGTCAAGGCGCTCGCGGCCGAACGGCGTGCGGCCGGGGCCCTCGCCTTCGGTCTGGCGCTCACCCTCGTCGCCGTCGTCGACGAGAAGAACGTCCGCGAGGCCGAGGCCGCGGCGACCCAGGCGGCGTCCGCGCATCCGTGCCGGCTGCTGCTGGTCGTGCGCCGCCAGATCGACGCGCCGCATCCCCGGTTGGACGCGGAGGTGTCGATCGGCGGCCGGCTCGGCCCGGGCGAGGCCGTCGTCATGCGGATGTCCGGACGCCTCGCGCTGCACGCCGAATCGGTCGTGCTGCCCCTGCTCGCCCCGGACGCCCCGGTCGTCACCTGGTGGCATGACGAGCCGCCGGTCCGGATCGCCCACGACCCGCTCGGCGTGTTCGCCGACCGCCGCGTCACCGACGTCTCCCGGGCACCCGACCCGCTGGCCGCCCTCACCCAGCGGGCCACGGACTTCGCCCCGGGCGACACCGACGTCGCGTGGACCCGGCTCTCCCCGTGGCGGACCCTGCTCGCCGCCGCGTTCGACGCGGTCAGCGACCAGCCGACCGCCGTGACGATCAGCGCCGGACGGTCGAACCCGAGCGCCCAGCTGTTCGCCGGCTGGCTGCGCAACCGGCTCGGCGTCGCGGTGACGGTGCGCGAGACCGGTGGCGACGCCACCATCGGCGGCGTCGCCGTCGAACTCGGCAGCGACCGCCTCGCGATCACCCGCACCGACGCCCATTCGGCGACGATCGCCCGTTCCGGTTACCCCGACCGGGTCCTGCCGCTGGTCGAAGGCGGCCTCGGCGAGCTGCTCGCCGAGGAACTGCGTCGCCTCGACGACGACGTCACCTTCGCCGAGGCGCTCGGCACCTGGAGCAACCTGCCGAACCTGGCCGAGCGCAACCCGCATCGCGAGCACATCTGGCGCGACCCGATGCAGCACACCCCGGTCCCCGCCGGCGTGGGCGCGGCCACCGCGGCGGCCCCCACCACCCCCGCCGCGCCCTCGGCGCCGGCTCCCACGCCCCCCTCGGCGCCGACCACACCCGCGGGTGAGGGTCGTCCGGCGGCGGGACGGGCCGCTCCCGGCGCACCGCGCCGCTCGGGGCCGGCCGGGCCGGCCTCGCGGACCAGGGGCGGCGCATGACGGCCGAGCCCTTGCTCGTCCCGCATCCCGACGCGGGCGTTCTCGCCCGGGCCGTCGCCGCCCGGCTGATCACGGCCCTGGTCGACGGGCAGGCCGAGCGCGGCGAGGCGTCGGTCGTCCTGACCGGCGGTGGCATCGGCATCGCGCTGCTGCGCGCGGTGCGGACCAGCCCGGCCTTCGACGCGGTGGACTGGTCGCGGGTCGACGTGTGGTGGGGAGACGAGCGTTTCGTCGCGGCCGACTCCCCGGACCGCAACGAACGCCAGGCCCGGGAGGCGCTGCTCGACCATCTCCCGGTCGATCCCGCCCGGATCTTCCCGATGGGTCACCCGCGTGAGCCGGCCGCCGACGACGCCGCCGCGCTCACGGCCGCCACGGCCGCCGCGGCGCAGTACGCCGAGCTGCTGGCCAGCCGGGCCGCGCCAGGGGCGAACCTGCCCGTCTTCGACGTGGTCCTGCTCGGCCTCGGCCCGGACGGGCACGTCGCGTCGCTGTTCCCGAACCTGCCCGGGGTGACGTCCACCGAGGCGGTCGTGGCCGTCGGGAACAGTCCGAAGCCGCCGCCCGTGCGGATCTCGCTGACGCTGGCGACGATCCAGTCGGCACGTCAGGTGTGGGTGATCGTCGCCGGCGAGGAGAAGGCGCAGGCGGTCGCGGCCGCCTTCGCCGGTGCCGGTCCGATCGAGGTTCCCGCGACCGGTGCCGTCGGCCGGGAGCGCACCCTGTGGCTGGCCGACCGTGCGGCCGCGTCCCGCCTGCCCACAGCCCGCTGACCCGGCCCGCCACGAGCACCGGCACGGCACGGCACAGCACGCACGGCACGCACGGCACGGCAACGGGGCGCACACGGCGCCGCCGCCCGGTGGCCACTGGGGCCAAGGCCCTGGTGGCCACCGGGCGGCGGTGGACAGCCTCCGGTGGGTCAGGTGAGGATCTTCGTCTTGCCGCGCTCGTACTCACCGTCCGAGATGACGCCCTGATCGTGCAGGTGGGCGAGCTTGCCGAGCTCGTCGGCCCGGCTCGTCCCGGCAGCCTCCCGCAGGTAGGACCGCCAGGCCTGCTCGTTACGTTCGGCGGCCGCACGGTTGCGCTCGTGCATGCTGCCGCCCCGGACGATCAGATAGGCGAGCACGCCCACCCAGGGCAGTATGATGATCGCCGCCGTCCAACCGGCCTTGGCCCATCCGGACATGTCGTGGCTACGGAACACATCCGTGATCACCGCGACCAGCAACCAGATCCACAGTACGAACGCGAAGAACCACAACATGTAGAGAAAGACGCTCAACAGCGGGAAGTCAGGATCCATGACCGTACCTCCAGTCGGGCGCGGCAGCTGCCGAACGCCCAGGTCCTGGTAATACCCGCCCAGCCCACCTGCCACGTCTGCGCGCGCCCTCCAGCCCTGAGGCCGGGAGCAGGACCACCGGGATCGACATGTTCGACCCCTGACCGCGCGCTAGTCGCCCACCCGCCGGAGCACGGCATGGCCGGAGGAGGCCAGCGGGGACGCGGTGTAGCTGAACCTGACCGTGCCATCGGGCAGCGGGGTCAGCACGTCGACATCCACCTCGGTGCACGACAGCGATCCGTTGGTGAGCCGCTCGCGAAAGCGGGCCGAGGTGGCGCCGCGTCCATCAGCGCTGATCGCGACCTCGTGGCTGCTTGGATCGTCATCGGCGCCCGTCGAGATCAGCACCAGGTCGCTGGTGCATCCGTCACGAGGATTGCGGGCGGTACCCACCGCCTCGCCGGCCCGTCCCGCCCGCAGCGTCACCGTGAGCGGAAAGGTGAGCGGTCCCTGCGTGACGGTGCCCTGCCAGCGTCCGATCAGGCCCGCCGGCACCGTGGCCGTGGCCGCCGACGAAGGGACGGGTGCCGCCCTGGTGGCGGGTGCTGGCGAAGGTGCGGACCCGCTGGCCGGCGCCGGCGCCGGCGCCACGCTGGCGCTCGGTCGCTGGCGATCGGCACCGGCGGGCTGCCCATCGTCACCGAACAGCGCGAGGCCACCCGCGACGAGCGCCGCCACGATCACCGCGCCGGCAAGCAGCCATCGACCCGACCACCGCACCCGGCCCTGCCCTGGTCGCGCGGCTCCCCCCGGCTCCTCCGCTCCCCCGGCAGCGCCCCCCGCATCCCGGACGACCTCCCCCGCCAGCGCTGACCGTCCCGCCGCCGCAAGCTCGTGGTCAGGCGCCCTGGACCCCGACGCGGCGATGATCGAGGAACCGGACCCGGCGGCCGCACCGGGACCGGAGGACGACGAGCGGGCCCACCGCAGGAGAGCCTCGGCGCCCTGGGCGTCCAGCCGGGTGGCCGGGGTCTTGGCGAGCAGGCCGGCGAGCGGATGGGCGAGCGGACCGGCGCGGGTGAACGCGGGTGGTTCGGATCCGACGACGGCGCCGATGGTGGTCGGCAGGTCCTCGCGGGCGAACGGCGAACGGCCCTCGACGGCGAAGTACAGGCTCGCACCGAGGGAGAACAGATCACCGGAGAGCGTCGCGATGCCGTTGACGAGACGTTCGGGCGCCGAGTAGGCGGGTGTGCCGCCGCGGCTGAGCAGACGCTCCACGGCGACCAGGACGAGCGGTCCGGCCGCCTCGGCCCGCGTGGAGCGGTCAGGGATGGTCGGGTCGCCGGCCTGCGCGGCGATACCGAAGTCGGTCAGCAGCACACGCCCGTCGTGGGCCAGCAGGATGTTGGACGGTTTCACATCCCGGTGCAGCACCCCGAGGCGCTGCCCGGCGACGAGGGCGTCCAGCACGGCGAGGCCGATCTCGGCGACGCGGGCGACGGCGAGTGGTCCGTGCCGTTCGACGGTGGCCGCCAGGGTGTCGGCCGGCACGTGTTCCATGACGATCCACGGGAGACCGTCGTGTTCGACGGCGTCGTGGACGGTGACGACATGCGGGTTGCCGCGCAGCCGCGCGGCCGTGCGGGCCTCCCGCATCGCCGCCGCCATCTGCCCGGCGCGCTCGGCGTCGTCGAGGTCCGCCGGGAAGCGGATCTCCTTGAGCGCGACGTCGACCCGTAACAGCTCGTCGTGGGCATGCCAGACCGTGCCCATCCCACCGGCGCCAAGCCAGACGCCCAGCCGGTAACGCCCCGCGACCAGCCGCCCGCCGCCATCGCCGCCAGTCGCTTCGACCGCTTCGACCGTGCCAGTCGGCCCGACCACGCCAGCCGGCCCGACCACGCCGGCCGTTTCGTGACCGCTCTGGCCGGCCGCGTCCGGCTCAGTCACCACGCCAGCGCCATCCGCTGGGAGCGGCCCAGCCGCAGCCGCACCCAGCCGACCCGCATCGGGTGGGATCGCACCCGATCAGACATCGCACCCGGTCAGGCACGCACCCGATCAGGCTAGGAGGCACCCCGCAACTTCGCGAGGGCCTCAGCGAGGATCGCCTCACCGTCCTTCTCGTTGCGCCGCTCCCGGACGTACGCGAGATGCGTCTTGTACGGCTCGGTGCGAGGCGGGGCGGGGGTGTTCTCCCGGTCCCGGCCTGCCGGCAGCCCGCAGCTCGGGCAGTCCCATGTCTCGGGTACCGCCGCGTCCGCCGCGAACGACGGCTTGGTCTCGTGTTCGTTCGCGCACCAGAAGGAGATGCGCTGGCGGGGCGCAGTTTCGCCCCGCTCGGCCTCTCCCATTGGTCCGGCCCCGACCCGGCTCCCCCGAATGGCGTTGCCACCTGCCACGGCCCGCGTACTCCTTCGTCTCGTCCCATGGATTGCAGTTCGCCGACGCCTACCGGCCCCACCCGCCCCGGTGACCACTCACCGTGCGGACGACAGCCAGTCGAGCAAGCCCGACGTTCCCGGCACTCCCCCGGTTGTCCCTCCGGGTACGTCCTGGGGGGAGTGTAGGCCGCCACAGCCCGACGTGGATGCACCGACCACCCCAAGCCGGCCACGCACACCCCGGACGATAACCTCCCGACCCCTACCAGCCCACCACGAGGTCAGCCGGCCCACCACGAGGTCAGCCGGAGCCGAGCGAGACGGCGGTGGGGTCGGCGGTGCCGATCGAGGGGACGATCGCGAACGTCGTGATGTTGGCGCTGTGCATCACCGGGGCGTGCACGACGACCAGGGGGATCACCGCGGCGCTGCCGACGACGGTCTGCTCGAGCTCCCCCCAGTCGGTGACCGCGTCGGTCTCGGAGGTCGCGCGCAGCGCGGCGTCCAGCTGCCGGCCAGCGGCGAGCTCACGGTAGCCGCCGTCAGCCGGCCGGGGGCCCACCCAGGTCTCGTCGAGCAGCGGCTGGAAGACCGTACGGCCGGCGTCGCCGTACCAGGCCGGGGTGATTCTGGTCAGTGCCAGGTCCCAGAACTGGCCGCGGGGCGCCACGGCGGCGGTGGTGTACCGGTCGCCCGTGCGAATCCGCACGTCCAGGCGGATCCCGGCGCGCGCGAACGCCGCCCGCAGGGCCTCGGCGACCGCGGCGTCCGCGGGACTGTCCGAGGTCAGCAGCGACAGGGCCGTCACGGGTCCGCCCGGGGTGGTGCTCAGCGCCTCCCGGCATCGCTGCGGGTCACCACCGTCCCCGGTGTCCGGGAACGGGTCGAGGTCACTGAAACCGGTCATCGGCTCCTGCAACAGCCCGGTGGACGCGGTCGCGAGCTCCGGCCCGCCGAGCGCGTCCGCGAGTCCCGCGCGGTCCACGCAGTACGGCAGCGCCTGGCGGATCGTCGGTTCGCGCAGCGCCGCCGCGGACGGACCGTTCAGGCCGACGGTCAACGCCACCGTGGTACCGACCTCGTCGAGGGCGAGCCGGTTGTCCCTGGCCTTCGCGAGCTCCTTCGCCCGTGCGGTGGTGAGCACCGGATCGAGGGACATGTCCGCGTCACCGGTCTCGAGTTCCTGCAACATCGCCTCGGACGTCTGACCGTCGGTGATGGTGATGTGGTCGACCAGCGCCCGTCGGATCGCGTCCGAGGACGCGTTCCAGGACGGGTTACGGGCCAGCCGGTAGCCGGGCGTGTCGTCGCGCGCCCCGGTGAACCGGTACGGCCCGGCCGAGATCAGGTTGTGCAGGTACTCCGAGGAGTTCGCCGGGTAGGCCAGCGCCTCCAACGGCGCCGGGGACGCCGCGGGCAGCGCCAGCACGTCGACGAAGTCGTTCACCGGGGCGAGCAGGTGAAAGGCCACCGTGTCGTCGCCGACGATCTCGACGCCCTCGATCGTGGTGCTCTCGATGAACGCCGCGGCATCGTCGACCGGGGTGGCGGCAAGCTCGTCGCAGAACAACCGGAATCCGACGATCGTCGCGGCGAAGTAACCACGCAACGGCGACGGACTCGGCGGTGTGCACAGCCGCTTGATCCCACGGGCGACGTCATTGGCCGTGATCCGGCGCTGGTTCGGCGTGTCCCACCGGGCCGCCGCGCGCAGCCGCACCGTGTACACCAGCCCGTTCTCGGTGACCATCGGTGCGCCGACCGCCAGGTCCGGACGCGGGACCGTCGACCGGGACGGATCCGCGTCGCTCGGATAGCTGTAGAGCTGACGGGTGACCAGGCGGGCCACGGCCTGCTCGGCCGGCGTCGTGGCCCAGCCGGGATCGCCGCTGGGCATTCGCCCCGCGACGATGCGCAGGGTTCCACCGGGCTTGGCGACCGGCGCCGTGGTGGCCGCGGCCACCGCCGTGGGCGTCACGGAACTCGGCGGCTCACCACTGCCCCCACCGCCCCCACCGCCGCAGGCCGCACCCGCGACCAGCGCCAGCGCCGCGGCGAGCGCCACCGCCGCGCTTCGAAACGCCGCCAGCCGATGAAAGCCGCGGCGAGCACGCGGAGAACTCAATTCTTCAGCAGCAGACCGAGACCGATAATGCACACGAACCACACACTGCCCACAATGATCGTCAATCGGTCGAGGTTCTTCTCCACCATCGACGACCCGCCGAGCGACGATGACACGCCACCGCCGAACAGTGTCGAGAGCCCACCGCCCTTCGCCCGGTGCAGCAGTACGAGCAGAATCATCAGAACGCTCGCGACAATCAGGGCGATCGACAGACCGATCGTCATTTCGGACCAGCTCCCGCTCCCAGGGGAGGCGGCAGAGCACCGCCACCCGGTTCAGTCGGGACGCCGCCACCGACGCCGACACCGACGCCGACGGCGCCAGGTCGCGTCCAGCGCCCCGCGTCCACGCTCATCTCACCCACGCTCATCTCACCCGCGGCCATCTCGCCCACGGGTAGAGACCGTCAGATGCGACGTGGTGGGTGATGCTACTCAGTGAAAGTACCGCACCCCCGCACACCGCCAACGCCCTGCGCGACCCGAATGCTCCCGACCACACCACCACCAGCACCACCAGCACCACCCCATCCCACCCCGCCCCTGTCCCCACCCGCCCTCTCCCACCGCCGCACGTCCGCGCCCACCGACGGCCTGGGGAGGCCGACATCCGCGAACGATCCCGCCTCGGCGCCAGGGCGCCCAGCCGCGGGGCAACGACACCGGACCGACACCTGAAGTGATCGCACGGAAGCCCGAAGAAGCCGTGCGGACGGCACGGCGGGACACAGCGGCCGGTCCGGACACAGCGGCCGGCCGGGGCTCGACGGACTCGACGGACTCGACGGGCTCGGCCGCATCGACGGGCTCGGCCAGCCCCCGCCACCAAGTCCACCCTGAACCAGAGCAACGATCACGCTCAGGTATAGAAGCAACCACGCTCGGCGCCGACCCTGCCGCCAGGCATCGGCGACACGCCGGACGCCCGCCAACCGCCGAGGGATGTTCGGCGTGTCGGAGGCCCGACGACCGAACACCCCTCGGCATGACATCAAACAACCCTCGGCATGGCTGGATCACCGCGGCATTCCTTGATCATCTCGGCCAGGGGCCGCGGAACACCGTGATCATCTCGGCCAGCGGGTGCGGCGCACCGTGGTGACCGCGGAACACCGTGATCGTCTCGGCCGGTGGGCGGGGTACACCGTGATCACCTTGGCACACCGGCCGGGGCAGCGCGGGCGACAACGGACCAGCGCCGCCTCGTGTGGTGGACGGGGTCAGAGCGGAAACGGAAACGGAAGCGGACCTCGGGCGTGTCCGGGGATCAGCTGGTGGGGCTGCTGCGGACGATGCCGACGAAGTCATCGGCGAGCAGGCTCGCACCGCCGACCAGGCCGCCGTCGATGTCGGGCATCGTGAACAGCTCGCCGGCGTTGGCCGCCTTGACCGATCCGCCGTAGAGCACCCGGATGCCGGCGGCGATGGTGCCGGTGTAGAGGTCGGCGAGTTTGCCGCGGATGGCGGCGCACATGTCCTGGGCGTCCTGGGCGGAGGCGGTGCGGCCGGTGCCGATGGCCCAGACGGGCTCGTAGGCGATGACGATCGAGGTGGCCTGCTCGGCGGTGATCCCGGCGAGCGAGCCGGCCAGTTGGCCGAGCACGTGCTCGACGTGGGTGCCGGCGACCCGGATCGCCTCGACCTCGCCGACGCACAGGATCGGGGTGATCCCGACGGCGAACGCGGCCTTGGCCTTGGCCGCCACGGTGGCGTCGTCCTCGTGGTGGTCGGCGCGGCGCTCGGAGTGGCCGACGACGACGTACGAGCAGCCAAGCTTCGCGAGCATCGAACCGGCGATGTCGCCGGTGTGCGCGCCCGAGGCGTGCGCGGAGAGGTCCTGCGCGCCGTAGGCGAGCTTCAGTCTGTCGCCGTCGATGAGGGTCTGCACGCTGCGCAGGTCGGTGAACGGCGGGATCACCACGACCTCGACCGCCTCGAGTTCGGCGGGCTTGAGGTCGAAGGCGACCTTCTGTGTCAGCGCGATCGCCTCAAGGTGGTTGAGGTTCATCTTCCAGTTGCCGGCGACCAGCGTCCGGCGACCGCTACCGGTGGTCGGTTTCGCGCTCACGGTTCTACCCTTCTCGGTTCGTCCACGTCCCAGTGCCATGTGCTCGCCCCCGCGGGTGTCGTCGCTCAGACGTCAAGGGCGGCGAGGCCGGGCAGGGCCTTGCCCTCGAGGTATTCGAGGCTGGCACCGCCACCGGTGGAGATGTGGCTGAAGCCGGCGTCGGGGATGCCCAGGGTGCGCACGGCGGCGGCCGAGTCGCCCCCGCCGACGACGGAGAAGCCGGGGCCGGCCGCGATGGCCTCGGCGACCCCGCGGGTGCCCTCGGCGAACGGGGCCAGTTCGAACACGCCCATCGGGCCGTTCCAGAAGACGGTGGCGGCGCCGGCGAGGCGGGCGGCGAACGCGGCGGTGGAGGCGGGGCCGATGTCCAGGCCGAGCCAGCCGTCGGGGATGGCGTCGGCGGCGACGGTGGCGGTGGCGGCGTCGGCGGCGAAGCGGTCGGCGACGACCACATCGGTGGGCAGCACGATCCGGTCGCCGCCCTCGGCCAGCAGCGCCGAGCAGGTGTCGATCATGTCGGCTTCGAGCAGCGAGGCGCCGACGCCGTGACCGAGCGCGGCCAGGAAGGTGAAGCACATGCCGCCGCCGACGAGCAGGGCGTCGACCTTCGGCAGCAGGGCGCGGATCACGCCGAGCTTGTCGGAGACCTTCGAGCCACCGAGCACCACCGCGTACGGGCGGGCCGGGTCGCTGGACAGCCGGCGCAGCACGTCGAGTTCGGCGAGCACGAGGCTGCCGGCGGCGTGTGGCAGGTGCTTGGGCACGTCGACGACGCTGGCGTGCGCGCGGTGCACGGCACCGAAGGCGTCCCCGACGTAGAACTCGGCGAGCGCGGCCAGTTCGTCGGCGAACGCGGCCCGCACGGCGGCGTCCTTGCTGGTCTCACCCGGGTGGAAACGCAGGTTCTCCAGCAGCGCCACCTCGCCGTCGCCGAGGGCGGCGACGACCTTGCGGGCGTGCGCGCCGGCGATGTCGCCGCTACCGTCGCCGGCGAAGGTGACCGGGCGTCCGAGCAGTTCGGCCAGCCGGGCGGCGACGGGTTCGAGGGAGTACTTCGCGTCCGGTTCGCCCTTGGGCCGACCCAGATGGGAGGTGACGATCACACGCGCGCCCCGGTCGAGCAGCGCGGTGATCGTCGGGAGGCTCGCCCGGACCCGGCCGTCGTCGGTGATGCGCGGGGTGTCTCCCGTGCGGTCCAGCGGGACGTTGAGGTCGCAGCGGACCAGAACACGGTGCCCGGCGACCTGTAGGTCGTCGATCGTCCTCACTCTGTGTTACTCCAGGGTTCGGGCCGGCGGGCCGGCGACGACGGACGGGCGGCAGTGACGCGGCGGGCCCGGTCGGACCGGGCCCGGCCGCGTGAACGAGCGAGGTGCGCGAACGAAGTGGACGAACGAGCTAGAGGCGGGCGCCGACGAGCGCGGTCAGGTCGACCAGGCGGTTGGAGTAGCCCCACTCGTTGTCATACCAGCCGATGACCTTGACCTGGTTGCCGGCGGACATCGTCAGCAGCGAGTCGAAGGTGCAGGAGGCCGGGGTGTTGACGATGTCGGAGGAGACGATCGGGTCCTCGGTGTAGACGAGGTAACCCTTGAGCGGACCCTCGGCCGCCGCCTTGAACGCCGCGTTGACCTGCTCCTTGCTGGCCGGCTTCGCCAGCGTCGCGACGAGGTCGGTGACCGAGCCGTCGAGCACCGGCACGCGCATGGCCAGACCGTCCAGCTTGCCCTTGAGCTGCGGCAGGACGAGCGAGGTGGCCTTGGCGGCACCGGTGGTGGTCGGGATGATGTTCTGCGCGGCGGCCCGGGCCCGGCGCAGGTCCGAGTGCGGGAAGTCCAGGATGACCTGGTCGTTGGTGTAGGCGTGCACCGTGGTCATCAGGCCCTGGACGATGCCGAACGCCTCGTCGAGGACCTTCGCCATCGGCGCCACGCAGTTGGTGGTGCAGGAGGCGTTGGACAGGATGTGCTGCGTGGCCGGGTCGTAGGTGTCGTCGTTGACACCCATGACGATGGTGATGTCCTCGTCCTTGGCCGGCGCCGAGATGATGACCTTCTTCGCGCCCGCCTGCAGGTGCTGGGCCGCGTCGGCGGCCTTGGTGAAGCGGCCGGTGGACTCGATCACGATGTCGACACCGAGCTCGCCCCACGGCAGCGCGGCCGGGTTACGCTCGGCGAGCACCTTGATCACCGAGTCGCCGACCCTGATGCCACCGTCGGTGACGCTGACCGGCGCGGCCAGCGTGCCCAGCGTCGTGTCGTACTTCAGCAGATGCGCGAGCGTCTTGCTGTCGGTCAGGTCGTTGACGGCGACGATCTCGAGGTCGTTCCGCTTGCTCGCCGCGAGCGCCCGCCAGAAGTTACGGCCAATCCGCCCGAAGCCGTTGACACCCACCCTTGTCGCCACGTCCTGAACTCTCCCTACCGTCGTGTGTCTCGTCGTTTTGACCGTCACGACACCGTTGCGCCATGACGCCGTTCGGTATGACGTTGTCGAGGGAGGAGCCTAACGAGTTCGCACATCATCGGCCGCAATCCGAACCGTGCGGTGTTGGTCTCCTCACACATGGCCGCATTTCCGTCACCCAGGACGATCGCGGACCAACGGCACCGGGCCGCCACCGCCGATCGGCCCCCACCCTGCTCGGACGGACCCCGAGCCAGCGACGATCCGATCCGCGGACCGACCGTGGCCGGGCCCGGCCGCCCGGCGGACAGCCCGGACAGGGGCCACCACCCCGCCCCCTGTGGGCGATCACGATGGTGCCATCCCGGCACATTATTCCACCGCCGGTCGGGCCTGTTGATCAGCCTGGCGTGGCGTTGTCGGCCATGGTCCGGACCGGTCCCGACCGGACTCGTCAGGAGCACAATTCCGCGAACAAAGATCGAACGGAATGCCCGAAATGGACCGAATGACACGGGGCTTGTCAGGCGTTCTCCAGCAGATCCGGTGAGACGCTCGCCTCCGTGTTCGGGATACCCAGGGCGTTCGCCCGCTTGTCGGCGAGCGCCAGCAGCCGACGAATCCGCCCGGCCACCGCGTCCTTGGTCAACGGCGGGTCGGCGAGCGCACCCAGTTCCTCCAGGGAGGCCTGGGCATGCTCGAGACGTAGCCGTCCCGCGGCCAGCAGGTGCTCGGGGGCGTCCTGACCGAGGATGCGCATCGCGGCCTGGACCCGGGCCCCGGCCGCGACCGCCGCTCGCGCCGACCGACGCAGGTTCGCGTCGTCGAAGTTGGCCAGTCGGTTCGCGGTCGCCCGGACCTCCCGGCGCATCCGCCGTTCCTCCCAGGCCAGCAGGCTGTCGTGCGCCCCGATCCGGGTCAGCAGCGCCCCGATCGCGTCCCCGTCGCGGATCACCACCCGGTCCACCCCGCGCACATCGCGGCTCTTGGCCTGCACACCGAGCCGCCGCGCCGCGCCGACCAGCGCCAGCGCCGCCTCCGGCCCGGGCGAGGTGACCTCCAACGAGCAGGACCGCCCCGGTTCGGTGAGCGACCCGTGGGCGAGGAACGCGCCCCGCCAGGCCGCCGCGGCGTCACAGGCCGAACCGGTGACGACCTGCGGCGGCAGCCCGCGCACGGGCCGGCCACGCTGGTCGAGCAGCCCGGTGGAGCGGGCCAGCTGTTCTCCGTCGCGTTCGACCCGCACGATGTAACGCACCGAGCGCCGCAACCCGCCCGCGGCGAGCACCGCCACAGTGGACGGGAAGCCGAACACCTCGGCGACCTCCCGGCGCAGCCGCCGCGCGGTCGCCCCCGTATCCAGCTCCGCCTCGACGACGATCCGACCCCCGACGATGTGCAGACCGCCGCCGAAACGCAGCAACGCCGCCATCTCAGCCCGCCGGCAGCAGGGTTTAGCGACCCGCAACCGACTCAGTTCATCCTTGACGGTGGCCGTCATCGCCGCCACACCGATCACTCCTTGGCTTCACCAGATGAGGTCCGGCGGACGGCTCCGCCAGACGAAGGGCACCCGGACCGGGCGGCCCCGCCGACCGCCACCGCGGTCGTCTGCCGGGCCGAGTGCCTCGGATCTCCGTCCGCGAACACCGCCTGGAAGGCGGCCGCGAGCCGGATCGGATCGTGGATGGGCGCGCCGGGCACCCGTACCGGCGCCAGGTGCAGCCGGGCGCCCAGCAGAGCGGCCGCGGCCGCGAGCGGGGCGGGATCGGGCACCGCGGTGGGATCGGCGAGCACCACGTCCAGACGCAGTCCGGGCACGTGCCGGCGCAGCGCGTCGAGATGGGCCTGCGGGGTGTAACCGGCGGTCTCCCCTGGCTGCGCTGCCAGGTTCAGCACCATGAGCGTACGTCCGCGCGCCGAGGCGATCGCCTGACGCATCCCGGGCACCAGCAGATGCGGCAGCATGCTGGTGTAGAGCGAGCCCGGGCCGAGTACCAGCCAGTCCGCCGCCCGGGCGGCCGCCACCGCCTCCGGGCAGGGCACCGGTGCGGCCGGCGCGACCCGCAGTCCCACCACCCGGCCGGTCGTGGTGGCCACCGCCGCCTGCCCGCGGACCTCGGCGGTCACCTCCGGCTCGCGCGGATCAAGCCCGGCGACATCGGCGACGATGTCGATACCCGCCGTCGCCAGCGGCAGCACCCGGCCCCGTACCCCGAGCAGCGCGGCGGCCAGGTCCAGGGCTGCCACCGGCGATCCGGTGCGTTCGGCGAGGCCGGTGAGCACCAGGTTCCCGACCGCGTGTCCGGCCAGCGGACCGGGCCCGCCGAACCGGTGCTGGAACAGGTCAGCCCAGGTCGCCGGGTCACCGTCGGCGCCGGCGAGGGCCGCCAGCGCCATCCGCAGATCGCCCATGGGCAGGGCGCCGAGCTCACTGCGCAGCCGTCCCGACGAACCACCGTCATCACCGACGGTCACTACCGCGGTCAGGGCCGGGGTCAGTCGGCGCAGTGCCGCCAGGGAGGCGGCCAGACCGTGCCCGCCACCGAAGGCGACCACCGCCGGTGGCAGTCGGGCCTCGTCGTCCTCGTCGTCGAAACGGCTCACGCTCACTCCCGACCCAGGTCGCGGTGCACGACGCGAACTCCGATGCCGTCGGCGGCCAGACGCGCGCCGACCTGCTCGGCGATGGCGACGCTGCGGTGCTTGCCGCCGGTACAGCCGACCGCGAGGGTGAGGTACCGCTTGCCCTCGCGGGCGAACCCGTCACCCATCAGATGCAGCAGCGCCGCGTACTGGTCGAGGAACTCCCGCGCGCCCGGCTGGGCGAGCACGTAGTCGCGGACCTGCGGGTCCCGTCCGGTGTAGGGGCGCAGCTCCTCGACCCAGTGGGGGTTGGGCAGGAAGCGGCAGTCGGCCACGAGGTCGGCGTCCAGGGGCAGCCCGTACTTGTAGCCGAACGAGACGACGGTGGCGTTGAGCCGGTGGGTACGCGGCTGACCGAACGCGGCGTCTATCTTCGCCCGCAGTTCGTGGACGTTGAGGTCGGTCGTGTCCAGCACCAGGTCGGCCTCGCCGCGTAGTTCCGCGAGCAGTGTGCGCTCACGTCCGATGCCGTCGACGACCCGGCCGTCGCCCTGCAGCGGATGCGGCCGACGGACGTGGTCGAACCGGCGGATCAGCGCGTCGTCGCTGGCCTCCAGGAACAGCATCCGGGGCTGCATGCCCCGGGTGTCCAGCGCCGCGACCGCCGCCCGCAGGTCGGAGAAGAACGCCCGCCCGCGGACGTCGACGACGACGGCGATCCGGCTGACCGCCCCACCGGAGCGATGCCCCAGTTCGGCCATCGTGGACAGCAACGCGGGCGGCAGGTTGTCGACGACGAACCAGCCGAGGTCCTCCAGGCACTTGGCGGCCGTGCTGCGGCCGGCGCCGGACAGCCCGGTGATGATGGCCAACTCGAGGGTCGGTGTGGTCATGGCGTCCGTCCCGCGTCGGCGTGGTCGAGGATCTCACCGGTCATCGGGTCGACGGCCGGGGCGGGCGCCGCGGGTTGCCCCGGCGCCGTGCGGGCGAGGGCCGCCACGATCGCCGCGGCGGTGCGCGGACCGATCCCGGAGACCTGAGCGAGCTCCTCCGCGCTGGCCGCGCGGATCTTCGCGACCGAACCGAACGCCCGCAGCAGCGCCTTGCGCCGCGTCTCACCGAGGCCTGGCACCTCGTCGAGCGCGGAGGCCACCATCGCGGTGGAACGCTTCTGCCGGTGATAGGTGATCGCGAAGCGGTGTGCCTCGTCCCGCACCCGTTGTAGCAGGTAGAGGCCCTCGGATGTGCGCGGGAGGATCACCGGTTCGTCGCTGTCGGCAAGCCAGACCTCCTCCAGCCGCTTCGCGAGTCCACACAGTGCCACTCCGCCCGGCCCGTCGTCGATGCCGAGGTCGTTCAACGCCCGCGCGGCCGCCGCGACCTGCGGCGCCCCACCGTCCACGACGACGAGGTTCGGTGGGTAGGCGAACCGACGGGGACGTCCGGTGTCCGGATCGATCGGCTGCCCACCCACGGCCGCCTCCCCCGCCGACCCGGCTGAACTGGCTGGGCTGGCTGGGTCGGTCAGCTCCGCGGGCACCTCGCCGCTGGCCGGGATGCCGGCGATCTCACCGGTGCGCGACTGTTCGGCGAGGTAACGGGAGAACCGTCGGTGAATCGTCTCGTACATGCTCGCGACGTCGTCCTGACCGCGGGCCCGCGCCCCCGAGGCGCCCCCACCGCTGTCTCCCGCGGCATCGGCGCCGCCGGCGAGCCCCCGGATGGAGAACCGGCGGTACTCGGACTTGCGGGCCAGGCCGTCCTCGAACACGACCATGCTGGCGACGATGTTGGTGCCCTGGGTGTTGGAGACGTCGAAGCACTCGATGCGCAGCGGCGCGTCCGGCAGGTCCAGGGCCTCCTGGAGTTCGGCCAGCGCACGGCTGCGGGCGGTCAGGTCACTGGACCGTTTCGTGCGGTGCAGGGCCAGCGTCTGACTGGCGTTGCGCTGCACCGTCTCGAGCAGGGTCCGCTTGTCGCCCCGCTGCGGGACCCGCAGCTCCACCCGGCCGCCGCGGACCACCGCGAGCAGTTCGGTCACCGCCTGGGCGTCCGGGGGCAGCACCGGTAGCAGGATCTCGCGGGCGACACCGGCGCCCTCGACATCCACGCTGGCAAGCCCCGTGGGCCGGCGCGCGTCCCCCCGCACACCGCGGCCACCCACCGGACCGTCCGCGGCACCCACCGGACCGTCCGCGGCACCCGCCGGACCGTCCGCGGCACCGTCGGCGTGAGCGGTGTCCTCGGCGCCGGGGATGGCGGGTGGTGCGATGCCCTCGAGGTAGTCCTGGGTGAGGAACTGCTCGACGAGGTCGGCGGTGGTCACGTCCTCGACCTTGTCGACCACCCAGCCACGCTGGCCGCGGACCCGCCCACCCCGGACGTAGAAGATCGCGACCGCGGCCTCCAGCTCGTCCTCGGCGAAGGCGATCACATCGGCGTCGGTGCCGTCGGGCAGCACGACCGCCTGCTTCTCGATCGCGCGGCGCAGCGCACCGGCGTCGTCGCGCAGCCGGGCGGCCCGCTCGTACTCCTGGGCCGCCGCGGCGGCGCGCATGTCCTGCTCGATGCGGCGCAGGAACCGGCCCGTCTGGCCGGACATGAAATCGCAGAAGTCCTCGACGATCGCCCGGTGCTCGGCGGCGTCGACCCGTCCGACGCACGGCGCGCTGCACCGGTCGATGTAGCCGAGCAGACACGGCCGGCCCACCTGCCCGGCGCGGCGGAACACCCCGGCCGAGCAGGTCCGCGCCGGGAACACCCGCAGCAGCTGATCCAGGGTCTCCCGGATCGCCCAGGCATGGACATACGGCCCGAAATACCGCACGCCCCTGCGCTTTGGCCCCCGCATGACCTGCAGTCGCGGGAACTCCTCGTCAAGGGTCACGGCGAGACTCGGATAGCTCTTGTCATCGCGGTAGCGGACGTTGAACCGCGGGTCGAACTCCTTGATCCAGGTGAACTCGAGCTGTAGTGCCTCGACCTCGGTGGCGACCACCGTCCACTCGACACCGCAGGCCGTCCGCACCATCTGCTGGGTGCGGGGATGCAGCGTGTGCGGGGCGGCGAAGTAGTTCGCGAGCCGGGCGCGCAGGTTCTTGGCCTTGCCGACGTACAGCACGCGGCCATGCTCGTCACGGAAGCGGTAGACGCCGGGGGTCTCGGGGATCGACCCCGGCGCAGGCCGGTAGGACGCCGGATCAGCCATGAACCGAGCCTACGGCGACCATCATCCTGGACGGGCAGCACCTGCACGTAACCATTTCATCACGCATAGCGTGCGACCTGGTCGGCGGGGGTCCGGTTCCCGACGTCGGGACGGTCCGGCAGCGCCTCAGCAATCGAGGACGTAAAGTGATCACATCCACACCTTCCGGTGTTCGGGGCTCTCCCGCTGGCGCCCGACGCGCGAGGCTGCGACCCTCGACACACCGGATGGCGAACCGAGGGAGCCAGCACGTGTTTGGAAAGGACGTCACCGCGGAGTTCGTCGTGGACGACGGCGCCAACAGCGGGCGGGTGACGGTGTTCCAGATCTGCTGGCGGGCCTGCGATCCGCTGGCCGTGTCGCTGACCCTGATATCCCGACCGGAGCACCCCGCCCTGCCCCAGGGTCACTGGGTGGCGCCACGTGACGCGCTGCGCACAGGCCTGGAGCGCGCCGTCGGCGACGGCGACGTGCGCATCGGCCCTGACCCCGAGCAGCGCGGCATCCGCCTCGACCTGGCGGACGGCGAGAAGAGCAAGGTGGTCGTGCTGGCCACGGCGCCGCTGCGCCGTTTCCTCGACCGCACCGAGCGGCTCGTGCCCACCGGCCAGGAGCACACCGAGCAGGAGCTCGACACCGTGCTCGCCGACCTCCTCCAGGACTGACCGCCGCCCGCGCCGCGGCCAGTCGCCGCGGCGGCCGACCGGCACCGGCGCGGCGGGCGCGGCCTTAGCGGGCCGCGGCCTCGGCGACGCGTTCGCGCCGGATACCCGCGCCCTCGCCATCTCCGCCCCCGGCACCTTCGCCCTCGACACCGCCACCCCTGACACCCCGGCCGCCACCGTCCGTACCGGCGACCCGGCCGCCGAGAATCTCGCGCAGGAACACCGCGGTATGGCTTTCAGTGACCGCGGCCACACTTTCCGGTGTGCCCTGTGCCACGACCCGACCGCCGCCGGTGCCACCCTCGGGACCCATGTCGATGATCCAGTCAGCGGTTTTGATCACGTCGAGGTTGTGCTCGATGACGATGACGGTGTTGCCCGCGTCGACCAGCCGGCCGAGTACCCCGAGCAGTTTGCGAATGTCCTCGAAGTGCAATCCGGTCGTCGGCTCATCCAGGACGTAGACGGTGCGGCCGGTGGAGCGGCGCTGTAGTTCGGCGGCGAGTTTCACCCGTTGCGCCTCGCCACCGGACAGCGTCGGTGCCGACTGGCCCAGCCGGACGTATCCAAGCCCGACGTCGTTGAGGGTGCGCAGGTGACGGGCGATCGCCGGCACCGCGGCGAAGAACTCGGCGGCCTCCTCGATCGGCATGTCGAGCACGTCGGCAATGCTGCGGTTCTTGTAGTGCACTTCCAGGGTCTCCCGGTTGTAGCGCGCACCGTGGCAGACCTCACACGGCACGTACACGTCCGGCAGGAAGTTCATCTCGATCTTGATGGTGCCGTCGCCGGAGCAGGCCTCACATCTGCCGCCCTTGACGTTGAACGAGAACCGGCCGGGCTGGTAGCCGCGCACCTTCGCCTCGGTCGTCTCGGCGAACAGCCGGCGGACGTGGTCGAACACGCCGGTGTAGGTGGCCGGGTTCGATCGCGGGGTGCGCCCGATCGGCGACTGGTCGACCCGGACGGCCTTGTCCAGCTCCTCGAGGCCGCTGACGGTGCGGTGGCGGCCCGGCACCTCGCGGGCGCCGTTGAGCCGGTTCGCGAGCACCGCCGCGAGGATGTCGTTGACCAGTGTCGACTTGCCCGACCCGGACACCCCGGTGACGGCGACGAAGCAGCCGAGCGGGAACGAGACCGTGACGTCACGCAGGTTGTGCTCCCGGGCGCCGTGCACCGTGAGCGAGCGACCCTTCGTCGGCACCCGGCGGATGTCCGGGACCGGGATCTGCCGGCGCCCCGACAGGTAGGCGCCGGTCATCGACTCCTCGCTGGCCAGCAGCTCCTCCACCGGCCCGGACACGACGACCCGCCCGCCGTGCTCGCCGGCACCGGGACCGATGTCGACCACCCAGTCGGACGCGCGAATCGTGTCCTCGTCGTGCTCGACGACGATGAGGGTGTTGCCAAGGTCACGCAGACGCTCGAGGGTCTGGATGAGCCGGCGGTTGTCCCGCTGGTGCAGGCCGATGGACGGCTCGTCCAGCACGTACAGCACGCCGACGAGCCCGGAGCCGATCTGGGTGGCGAGCCGGATACGCTGCGCCTCCCCGCCGGCCAGCGTGCCCGCGGCCCGGTCCAGCGAGAGATAGTCCAGACCGACGTCGAGCAGGAACGACAGCCGGGCGTCGACCTCCTTGAGCACCCGACCGGCGATCACCTGCTCCCGCTCGGTGAGTTCGAGGCCGCGCAGGAACTCGGCGCACTCCCCGATCGCCATCCCCGACACCTCGGCGATCGAACGCGCCCCGAGGGTGACCGCGAGCGACTCGGGCTTGAGCCGCGCACCGCGGCACGTCGGGCACGGCACATCGCGCATGTACCCCTCGTACCGCTCGCGGCTGCTGTCCGACTCGGCCTCGCGGTGGCGGCGGCCGATGAAGCCGATCACACCTTCGAAGGACGCGTAGTAGGACCGCTTGCGCCCGTAGCGGTTGGTGTAGCCGACGTGGATCTCGGTGTCGCCGCTGCCGTGCAGCACCGCCTTGCGGGCCCGCTCGGGCAGCCCCTCCCAGGGCGTGTCCATCCGGAAGCTGAGGTCCTCGGCGAGCGCGGTGAGCAGCCGCTCGAAGTACTCCTTGTTGTGCCCACCGGCCCACGGCGCCACCGCGCCCCGCGCCAGCGACAGCGTCGGGTCGGGAACGACGAGCTCCGGGTCGACCTCCTTGCGGGTGCCGATGCCGGAGCAGTCCGGGCAGGCGCCGTAGGGCGAGTTGAACGAGAACGACCGTGGTTCCAGCTCCTCGAACGACAGGTCGTCGTACATGCAGGCCAGATGTTCGGAGTACATCCGCTCGCGGTCGGGATCGTCAGCGGGCCGGTCGACGAAGTCGACGAGCACCAGGCCTCCACCCAGACGCAGCGCCGTCTCCACCGAGTCGGTCAGACGCTGCTTGGCCGACGCCTTCGCCGCCAACCGGTCGACGACGACCTCGATGGTGTGCTTGCGCTGCTTGGCGAGCTTGGGCACGTCGGTGAGGGCGACGACGTCGCCGTCGACCCGGGCGCGGGCGAAGCCGGAGCTCTGGAGCTCGGCGAACAGGTCGACGTACTCACCCTTGCGCCCGCGCACCACCGGGGCGAGCAGCTGGAAACGGGTGCCCTCGGGCAGCTCGAGCAGCCGGTCGACGATCTGCTGGGGCGTCTGCCGGGCGATCGGCCGCCCGCATTTCGGACAGTGCGGGCGGCCCGCGCGGGCGTAGAGCAGCCGCAGGTAGTCGTACACCTCGGTGATCGTGCCGACGGTGGACCGCGGGTTGCGCGAGGTCGACTTCTGGTCGATGGACACCGCCGGGGACAGGCCCTCGATGAAATCCACATCCGGCTTGTCCATCTGACCGAGGAACTGGCGGGCGTAGGCCGACAGCGACTCGACGTAACGCCGCTGCCCCTCGGCGAAGATCGTGTCGAAGGCGAGGCTCGACTTGCCCGATCCCGACATTCCGGTGAAGACGATCAGCCCATCCCGGGGCAGGTCAAGGTCGACGTCGCGGAGGTTGTGCTCACGCGCGCCACGCACGACAAGTCGGTCGGCCATCGTCGATCCCTCATGATCTTCCGGAAATCGGACCTGGGCGGGTGTCGCCATGCTACGGATGGGGTCCGACAGTTCCGTCGCGGCCACCTCCCACGGCAGCTGTCCATGCCGCACCGCGGCCAACGCCGCACAGCAGCGGTTCTACCCGGCGGCGAACCCAACCCGGCACCACGACCCACGTGAGGCCCACACCGGCCCACACGGGCGCCGATCGGCCATGGCGGCGCGGTCCCCATCCGAACGACGGTAACCATCCGCTACCAGCGGATGTTCCGCCGCCGGCCGGACCGGCCGACACTCGCCGCCCGGCCACGGCCGCGGTGATCACCAGCCCGGCGGGCTGGGCACGGCGAGCTTCGTCGACGGCCTCGCCGAGCGCGTCCACCGCCCGCCCCACCGAAGGCGACCGTGGTGAAGGATGGGAGGGACCGCGGGAGTCCGTCGAAGGGGCAGCACCCATGAGCAGCGAGCATGGTACGGCGGGCGACGCCTACTCCGGCCAGGTCACCGTCGGCGGCCCGGCGGACACCCGAACACTGCCTGGCCTGACCGTGACAAAGGTCGCGGTCGGCCCGATGAACAACAACGCCTACCTGTTGCGCTGCACCGTCACCGAGGAGCAGCTGCTCATCGACGCGGCGAACGAGGCCGACACGCTGCTGCGCCTGGTCGGTGACGCGGGGCTGGCCACCGTCGTCACCAGCCACCGGCACGCCGACCACGTGCAGGCACTCGCCGAGGTGGTGGCCGCCACCGGTGCGACCACCGTCGCCCACGTCGACGACGCCCCCGACATCCCCGTGCCGACGGCCCGGATCGTTCGGGACGGCGATGTGGTCACCGTCGGTCGCGCCACCCTGCGCGCCATCCATCTGGTCGGCCACACACCTGGCTCGGTCGCCCTGCTCTACGACGCCGACCCCGCCTCACCGCACCTGTTCACCGGCGACTGCCTGTTCCCTGGCGGTCCTGGTAACACCTTCGGCGATGCCGCGGCCTTCGTCACCCTCATGGACGACCTGGAGGCCAAGGTCTTCGGGCCGCTCCCGGACAGCACCTGGATCTATCCAGGTCACGGGTTCGACTCGACGATCGGCGTAGAGCGCCCCCATCTCGCCGAGTGGCGGGCCCGCGGCTGGTGAACTCTGCGCGCCGCAACTGCGGCCGGCCGGATCGTCCTGTTTGCTCAGCGCTGACCCTCAGGGCTACTCGGGCTTGACGGCAGACCCCGCGACGAGGACAGCTCCCGGAACCTCACCGGCTCCATCGCGGCCGGTTCGAGTCCTGCGCAGCGGCACGGACGGAACGTGCCATCCTGCAACCTGCGCGCGGGGCATGAACCGGGGTTGCGGTCACAGTCCGCACGTCAAACCCGGGCGGGGATCAGCAGGATCTGCCCGCTTTTGATCGCGGCCAGATCGCATGGCCCCCTGGACATGTGGCTGCGGGTGCACACCTAGCCGTTGGGTTCCAACGTGGCGGCGATGACGTGCTGTTCGAAATCGAGGCCTTCGTGGACCCGCCTCCGCCGATAGGCTTCCTACTTCCGTCGGAGGCTGGTCGGGCTGGGGGTTCGGGGCATGGCGGGTCTCCCCAGCGGGTGGGGGTTTCACCGGCAGCGCCGGGCGACGGCGGGACGGTGTCAGCAGGCTGGTAGGTGATGTCGACCTCGACACCGGCAATGCCGCTGGCAGCATCCGCCAACACGGCCACGGCTCGATCGAGACGAGCCGTGTCGCTGCGTGTCGAGGGGCATCAGTGGCCAGCCTTTCCGCAGGCCGGGTCGTCGACGATCACGGGCACGGCGTCCGTTCCCCGCACCTCGTAGATCCGCTTCCCGGGCTGGAACGAAACGCATTTGGTCATCACGTTCCGCCAGCCGTCCGGGGCGTTGATGATCTGCGCCGGGCTGTTGTCCTGGCGTCCGAGGGGGGCGTCGAGCGTGCCGTTGGAGCTACGGGCACAGCCGGCAGCGGTGAGGGTGAGGGTTGCGGCACAGAGGATCGCGGCGGCGATGCGGCGGGGGCTCATCGGGCTTCTCCCTTGCTGGCGGGGTGGAGCTGTGGGTCTGTTCGAAGAGTAGGTCTCCGACTTCACCGGATTCCCAATCGGCGACCATATTGGCATAAAAGTCGGCGGCCGGCGGGTCGCGGACAGCGAACTGACCGAGGAGGAGTTACGCGGCGTGGGCGTAGTTGATGGCTTGAAGGGTGGTGTGGTATTCGCGGTTGTAGGTCTGGTCGATGTTGAGTTCGCCGGATCCGCGGATGAGGGTGTGGGCTTCGGTGAGAATTCGGTTGCCGAGGTCGGCGGTGGTGGTGGTGTTGATACTGGTCACAGGTGGACTCCGGGTGTTGGTGGTTGGCTTCCCACCGTGATTGACGATCTTGTATTGATTTGGATTACAAACTATCCAGGGCGTTGGGGCCTGTCGGGGGTCGACCGCCGGCCGCCGGCCTTATGCGGCCAGGGCGATCCGCCGGCACTCGGCCATCACCGCCGATGAACATCACGGGGAAATCTCACGCCGCATGCTCACAACGACACCATCGCCGACCATGTCGGCTTCGCCGAGCGTCGCCGCGCCTGCAACGTCGCCAGCGCAGACACCATCACCGGCACCGGTGGCCTCGCCGTCACCGACCGAACTCGCTTCGGACACGGCAGGGGCGAACGGGCCGTACACCCCACCGCCGTCGCCGTGGCCCGTGGGCGCGCACTGCACCCATGATCCTTCGCTGACGTTCGCCGGGCCCTACGGCGGGGTGCGGTGCGTCAACGGCGTATGGACAGGGGCGGGATCAGGCCACCGGAGCGCCGGTGTGCATCCACCCCGGCAAGATCGGTTTCCCGCCCGGTCGGTACGCCTCGGCAGGCCACCGGTGGCCGGAACCGGTCGAGCTGGGGCCGGATCCTGGGCCGATGCCGCAGGACCTGGCGCTACTTGCTCGGTGGATGACAGCACGGGTCCGCCATGCTGGTGCCGGCGAGGCGGAGACGGTGCTCGCTGACGCGGAACGGGAGGCGGCCCGCAGCTTTCCGGCCGACATCGTTGTCGCCGCGCTGCGGGCCGCGATGGCCGCGATGTGACGTCAGCGGCCGAAGGTGAGCCAGTGCAACCGGCCGCCGCCCTGGATTCCGATGGACTCGTAGTGCTCGTACAGGATGCCGAGGCGGCGGCGGGTCTCGGCCTTGCCGAGCCATCAGGGGCGGACCGGACTCCCCATGACCGGCAGCTCAGACGGTGATGCGCCTACGGTGCCCGCCGATCCGCGCGGTGCCGAGCCAGGAGGCGAGGCGGGCCATGTCCTGACCGGGGCCGTCCGCTCAGCCGCGTGGTGTCCGGCGCAGGAGCGCCTCAAGGTCCGGACCGGCGCCTCGGATCGGGTCGGTCACCCGCGCCGGAGCGGGTATCGCCGGGATGGATCGAGGCGGCGGCGTGACCACGGCGGGCACGGGGCTGATCGCGGCTTCCAACCCGGCCTCGTCGGGCTGCTCGTCGGGCTGGTGGTGGGGGCGCGGGAGGTGACCGAGGCGCAGCCGGGTCTCCGCCGGGATCGCCTGCCAGCGGGACGCGACGGCGGGTTCCCAGGATGGTCGGGCCAGGCCACCCAGCAGACCGACCAGCATGCGGGCCGCACGGCGGGCGTCATGCGGCCGGCCGGTGGCGATCTTGCGCGCGGTGAGCAGGCCCAGCTGCGCGGCGTGCACGGCGGGCCAGCTGCGACCGATCGTGACGCGGTGGCGGCGGGCGTACACGGCCGCGGCGCGACCGAGTTCGGTGTGCAGCATCGGTGAGCGTCCGACGGTCTCTCCGCCGACATGCACCACCGGCCATTCGTCGTCGGCCCAGGCGATCCGACCGCCGCTGGCATACAGCCGGGCGAACAGATCGGTTTCCTCGTAGTACATCCAGAAGGACGGATCGAATCCGCCGAGCTCGAGGAAGGTCTGCGTCCGGATCGCGAAGAACGCCCCGACCGGATAGCGCAGATGCGGCCAGCGGGCGACGGCCGCGACCTCGCCACGAACGGCGGTGACCGCGTTGGTCCGTGGCGTCGGGAGCACCGCCCGCGAACGTCCCGGCGGGCCGTCGGGGGTGTCGAGAAACGGAAAGCCCACCGCGTCGACCGACGGTGGATACCAGGCCAGCAGTTCGGGCAGCACGGCCGCGGTCCGGGTCGGTATCGTCACGTCGCTGTTGACCACCAGCACCCATTCGGGCGCGCCGTCCCCAGCCGAGCCGGCCGGCCGCGCACCCGGGCCCTCCCCGGCTTCCAGCCTCTCCCCCGCCCCCGCGGCCTCCGCGAGGACGTGGCGGACGGCGATGTTGACAGCGGTGCCGTAACCGACGTTGCCCTGCCCCTCCACGATGCGCACGCCGTCCGGAACCGCGGTCTGGTCGAGTGGACCGTTCTCCACCAGGACTACTCGGCCACCCTTGATGGAGAGCAGACTCGTGAGCAGTTCGTACAGATGGGACGAGCCGCCGTGGGACACGACAACCGAGCACAGACTGTGCATCATCCGCCTTCATAGAAAGAAAAAGTGCCGGGGCACTGATCGCCACCAGAATAGCGACGCCCTGGAGATGTTCCATGTTGCGCCCACGGCGAGTCGCGCCCGCTTCTGCGCCGCGCCTGAAAAAGGCGGATTAAAGCCGCAGCAGCCGCCTGGACAACATCCGGTTCAGATTGGACCCTGCGGACCACTAAATATCAGTGAACGGCCCACCGAAAGCAACTCCGAAACCGGCGACAGC
Organism: Frankia sp. AgPm24; assembly: GCF_023243055.1. Lineage (NCBI taxonomy): Bacteria > Bacillati > Actinomycetota > Actinomycetes > Frankiales > Frankiaceae > Frankia > Frankia sp. AgPm24. The sequence continues at coordinate 139,609 of NZ_JALKFW010000211.1, forward strand.
AGCCGGCCTCCCACCACGGTCGGACGCGCGAGGCACATCCACGGACTCCGTACGGACAAGAATCACACACGTCACGGTACTCCCCGGCGCGCCGCCGCTCGCCCGACCAGGCGGGACCGCCTCGCCGCACGCGTCGAGTCCGCTGTCCGCCGCCCACCGTCCGTCGTCGATCCCTCGGGTCGACCGGGACGGAGGCGAGGAGATCGCAGGAGTCCTGCCGTTTCGCCACCACCCAGGACACCATCCTGTCAACGTAAGAACATGCCGCACCCAGATCGACTGACCGCGATCGTCGAGGAGTTGCGCCGGGCCGGACCCGCCGGGCGCACCGCAGCCAGCCTGGCAGCCCGGCTGGATGTGAGTGTTCGCACCATTCGGCGAGACCTGTTGGACCTGCAGAAGGCGGGCGTCTCGGTAGGCGGGGTGTCCGGACCGGGCGGGGGTTATGTGCTTGCCCAGCATGCGACGGTGCCTCCTGTCACCTTCACCCAGGGCCAGGCGGGTGCCGCCGCCGTGGCGCTGGCCGTCGGCGGCGGGCCGTTCACCCGCGACGGCGCGGCGGCGTTGGAGAAGCTGCTCGACAGCCTGCCACCGGCACAACAGCAGCAGGTCGCCGAGAGGGCAGCCGGTTCGGCGGCCGGTGCACCGGTACTGATGCGCACCCCGCTGGCCGTCACGGTCGAGGAGGCGCTGCGCACCGGACAGGTCCTCCTCATCGACTACCAGGACGGCGCCGGTAGCCGGACCGTGGGCCGGCCGATCGAGCCAGCCATGGTGGCGCTGACCCGCGGCCAGTGGTACCTGCTGGCCTGGTGCCTCGAGCGGCGGGGACCACGCTGGTTTCGCTGGGACCGCATCTCCCGGGCGGTGAACACCGGCCGTCCGGTCCAGGAACGCGACCCGTTCGCCTACTTCACCGCGCCACCACCGAGCGTCCGACGGCCACGACCGCCGCAGCCCGGCAACAGTGCCGGCACCGCTGCCGGCGTCGGCCAGGGTGAGCCGCCGGCCGGCACCGTGGAATCGATCAGAGCGGTCAGCCGAGACGGTTCGGCCAGCCCGGCCAGCTCGGTCGCGCCGACCTGACCGGGCAGGGCCCATCACCCGCGAACCCTGCCCGGGACGGCGATGCCTACCCGACCCGCCCCGCCTGCTGGCCATGATCCGCGTCGGCGCCGCGCTCCTCGGTCGCCCGCGCGTCGGCGTCGGGATCGGCCGCGGCGGGATCGGCCGCGGCGAGGTCGGCCGTATCGAGGGTGGCGGTATCGAGGGTGGCGGTGCCCCGGGTACCGACCTCGGGATGGGCCTCGTCCGGGTCGGCGTCCCGCGCCGGGGGCTCGGTGCGCAGGGACCACACCACCGAGGCCGTCAGAACGACGGCGATGAAACCGAGGGACAGCGCGATCGGCATGTGCCACACGTCCGTGAGCAGCATCTTGATACCGATGAAGGCGAGGATCACGGCCAGCCCCGTCGCCAGCTTGTGGAAGCGTTCCATCAGGCCGGACAGCAGGAAGAACAGCGATCGCAGGCCCAGGATGGCCAGCGCGTTGGCGGTGTAGACGAGGAAGATCTGGTCGGTGACGCCCAGCGCCGCCGGGACCGAGTCGAACGCGAACAGGACGTCGGCGGTCTCGACCACCACGAGGACGGCGAGCAGCGGAGTGGCGACCAGTCGGCCCGCGCGGCGCAGCACGAAGCGCTGGCCGTGGTACTCGTCGGAGACGGGCATGATCCGCCGCAGCAGACGGGTCGCCCGGCTGTTACCGGGGTCCATGTCCACGCCGTCGTCACGCACCATCCGGACCGCGGTGTAGATCAGGAAAGCGCCGAAGAGATAGATGACGAAGCTGAACTGCTCGAGGACCGCGATGCCGGCCGCGATGAACAGAAATCTCAGTACCAGCGCGCCGAGAACTCCGTAGAACAGCACCCGGTGCTGGTAGGCGCGGGGCACCTTGAAATACGAGAAGATCAGCGCGAAGACGAACAGGTTGTCGACGGAAAGGCTCTTCTCGAGCAGGTAGGCAGCGGTGTACTCACCGGCCGCGCCCGGGCCATAACAGGCCCAGATCACCCCGGCGAAACCGAGGCCCAGGGACACCCACAGCACGCTCCACCAAGCGGCTTCCTTGAAGGCGATGACGTGGGCACGACGGTGTGCCAGCAGGTCGATGGCAAGCAGCGCGAGCAGACCACCCATGAAGGCAAGCCAGGCCCATAGCGGGACGTGCACGGATGTGTCTCCAGTTCCGGAAGAAGGGCACAGGAATGCCCGGGGCGAAAAGAGGGGAGTCAGGAGGACATGGTGGTGATGTCGCCCCGGGCGGATGGGCTTCGTTGCCGGCAGCCACCCGGGGCACGCTCATCACCGACGTCACGTCACGACCATCAGCGGCCCGCCGCGGCCAGGAGACAGGGGCCCGCGGTCAGGGAGGGAAGGGCCAGGAGTCAGGGGCCAGGGGCCAGGAAGGCGTCAGTGGTTCGGGGCCAGGAGGCGTCAGCGCCAGAGGTTGCCCGGACGGGCCCGACCAAGACCGCCGCCCTGCCCGCGAAGCGGCGCCGTCTCCAGGGCCCGGCCGAACTCGGACGGACCGACGGTGCCGACCATGTGAACGCTGCCGTCCGCGGCCGGCTCGATCACGATGACGCAGCCGGCGGCCGGCCGTTCGGCCAGCCGGGCGGGCAGCGTGGCCAGGTCGTCAGCCGGGGCTGCCGTGGCCACCGCGGACAGCGGCACCAGCACCCGGTTGACCCGGGTGAGGCCACGGTCGTCCATGGGCACGCCGGCGAGATCGCGCAGCAGCGCCACCCCGGCGAGCCCACCCGCGAAGTCGGCGACGCCGAACACACCCTGGCGTGAGGGCAGCACGACCTCCCGCAGCGCGTCGTCCACCGACGTCCAGGCGGACAGGGTCGGCGCGGCCGGCGCCATGACATCGCGCGCGGTCAGCCCGACGAGCGCCGCGGCGGTGCGCTGCTGCGCCTGGGCGAGACGGGACGCGCCGAGGGCCAGCCAGCCCAGCAGCACCGCCCACAGCGCGACGAACCCGACCAGGAAGACACCGGCCGTGCCGGCGGCGATGAGGGCCCAGCCACTGAGCACCCCGGCCCGCGCGGCGGCGCGCTCCGCGTTCGCCCGGCTGCCGGTGCGGCGCAGCACCCGGTCGGCGACAAGCCGTCCACCCGCGCTGCGCGGACTCGGCAGCACCTCGACGAAGGTCAGCAGCAACGCGAAGGTACCGACCCACAGCGCCACCTGGGCGGCGAGCGCCGTCGTCCCACCCGGCAGGAACACCCCGACTACCACCAGCAGCGCACCGGCCAGCGCGGTGGTGCCCAGTCCCGCCCGGGCGAGCCTCGCCTCCACCCGGATCGCCTCGGCGTCGGCGTCGCCCTCGGCGGCCGCCGGATCGACCAGGCCAACCCCACGCCCACCGTTCGAGCCGGCGGCTTCGGTGGCGTCACCACCGGCTCGCCGCCCCGCGCCCGTCGCGGCGAGCCGGACGCTCCCGACCACACCGTCCGCTTCACCGGCACCGGCACCGGCACGTGATGCGCCGGGCGCGACGACCAGCCGGCTGCCGGTGGCGCCCAGGATGATGCCAAGGACGTTCAGCCCGGCCCGACGGGCGGCGCGCGCCCGCATCAGATCGGCACCCAGCAGGATGCCGGCGAGCAGGACCGCGCCGATCAGACCGCCACACAGGTACGCGGACGTAGGACGGTCCGCGACAGTGGTGGGCAGCGTCAGGGCACCAAGCAGGACGGTGACGAGCGCCGCGCTGACAGCAAATCCCGGACGCACCGTGATCGGCGGGAGACCTCCCCGTCGGGTGGCGTCGTGGGTACTCATGGCCGTTCGGACTCCTTCCGGTGCTGGTCCCACCCGCCGCCGATCGTCGATGGCACGGCGACTGGTACGACGGGCGGGCTCCTTACACACTCAACGTCTGTCCTTCCCGCGTGGTCCCGGCAGACACCGCCCGAAGTGGACGAGTTCGCCTATGATTTTGTTGCCGAGACTCGGCAGAAGCGGAGGGGCAGGATGTCCAGAAACGCGGGCGAACGCACCTCAGGCGAACGACTGCCGGGCGAACGGTCGGCACCTCCGGCCCCGCTGCCGATGACCGATGACGACGCGCCGGGCGGCCTCCCGGAGACGAGCCTCACCCGCCTGCCGCGGGCCGCGGTGCTCGCCGCCGCGGACTCCCGGCTGCATGCCGGGCTGTTGGGGGACTACCTCGCCGTGCTCGCCGCCGCGGCGGACAGCGGCCGACGGCTCACCCGGGCCGAACTCGACCAGTTCCGGGCCCTCGGGCAGGTCGCCGCCGAGTCCGGCGCGCCACTGCCCGCGCTGGTCGACCTCTACCTCTCGGCGACGTGGCGCGTGTGGCCGTCCCTGCCCGCGGTGCGCGCCGCCGACCGGGATGCCCGCGCCGACCGGGGCGGCCGAGAGCCCCGGGACGGGACGCCAGGCGGGTCGGGCGGACCAAGTGGCGCGGTCTCGCGCACCCGGGCGGCCGCCTCCGCGGTGCTGCGGGCCAGCGACGACGCCGTCGCCGCGGTCTGTGAGGGCTTCGAGGCGGCCCGGATGGCCCGGGCCCGCTCCGAGGAGGCGCTGCGCCGCGAACTCGTCGACGACCTGCTCACCGGGACGTCCGCCGTCGGTCAGCTGCTCGAGCGGGCCATCGCGTTCGGGCTGCGGCTCGAGGCGCCGCACACGGTGCTGGTCATCACCGGCAACCGCCGTTTCCTGGACGGACGTGCGCTGACCCGATCGGCACAGGAACTGCTGCGCGCGCACAGTCTCACCGAGCCGCTCGTCGCGACCCGTGACGGCCTGCTCGTCTGCGTGCTGCCAGCCCACAGCCAGCTGACCCAGCCCACCCTCCCGGTGGACACCGGATCAGCGGACACGAGATCAGCCAGCACGGGTTCCGCGGGCGCCGGTTCGGCCAACACCGGTTCCGCGGGCGCCGGTTCCGCGGCGCGCCCGGGTCGGCCACCTCGCCCGACCGGACGTCGTCCCGCCGATGAGATCGGGCCGTCCGATCGTGGCCTCGGGTTCTCCCCGCTGCCGGCGTTCGCCTCGCCGCCGGAGTCGGGTACCGCCGTGGCGGCCCTGGCCGAACGGCTGCGCGACGAGCCCGGACTGATCTGGCGGATGGGGGCGAGCCGCGCCCGCAGTGGTGTCGCCGGAGTGCGCATCGGTTTCGAGGAGGCCCGTTCGGCAGCCGACCTCGCGGGCCGTCTGGGTCTCGCGGGCACCGTCGTGCACACCGATGACCTGCTCATCTACAAGGTGCTGCTGCGTGACCGGGAGGCGCTGGCCGAACTCGTGGAGGCGGTGCTGTCCCCGCTGCGGGCGGCGCGCGGCGGCGCCGAACCGCTGCTGGAAACCCTCGACGCGTACTTCTCCACCGGCGCGGTGGCGCTGGCCGCGGCCCGCCGGCTGCACCTGTCGGTGCGGGCGCTGACCTACCGCCTCGATCGCATCCACACCCTCACCCGGCACAATCCGACCTCGCCCACCGACCGGTACGTGCTGCAGACGGCGGTGCTCGGCGCGCGGCTCATCGGCTGGGATCCGTGCGCCCCCGCAGGATGACGGGCCGGCCGGTCGGGGCAGGACGGGCGGGCCGGGCAGCCCGGGTGGCGGCGCGGCGGACCGTCGTCGACCGGCCGGGCGGAAACTGTCGGAGGGCTGTGGTGTTCTGGAGAACGTGAGCACAGCGTTCGAACGGCCCACCACCGATCTCGAGCGGACGCGCGCCCCGTTCGAGGTCGTGTCCGACTACTCCCCGGCCGGTGACCAGCCGGCCGCGATCGAGGATCTGACCCGGCGGATCGAGGCCGGCGAATCCAACATCGTCCTGCTCGGCGCGACCGGTACCGGTAAGTCCGCGACGACGGCCTGGCTGATCGAGCGGCTGCAACGCCCGACGCTGGTGATGGCACCGAACAAGACCCTCGCCGCCCAGCTGGCCAACGAGTTCCGCGAGCTGCTGCCGAACAACGCCGTCGAGTACTTCGTCTCGTACTACGACTACTACCAGCCCGAGGCGTACATCGCGCAGACCGACACCTACATCGAGAAGGACTCCTCGATCAACGAGGAGGTCGAGCGGCTGCGGCACTCGGCCACGATGAACCTGCTCACCCGCCGCGATGTCATCGTCGTGGCGTCCGTGAGCTGCATCTACGGCCTTGGCACTCCGCAGGAGTACATCGACCGGATGGTCCGCCTGCGCGTCGGCGAGGAAGTCGAGCGCGACGCGTTGCTGCGCCGGCTGGTCGATGTCCAGTACGCGCGCAACGACCTGGCGTTCACCCGAGGCACGTTCCGGGTGCGCGGTGACACGGTGGAGGTGTTCCCCGTGTACGAGGAGCTCGCCGTGCGCATCGAGATGTTCGGTGACGAGATCGAGCGGCTCACCTACCTGCATCCGCTCACCGGTGAGATCGTCCGCGAGTCGCAGGAGATCTTCGTCTTCCCCGCCACCCACTATGTCGCCGGCCCGGAGCGGATGGAACGGGCGATCGGCGGTATCGAGGCGGAGCTGGCGGAGCGCCTCGAGACGATGGAGGCGCAGGGCAAGCTGCTCGAGGCCCAGCGGCTGCGGATGCGCACCACCTACGACATCGAGATGATGCGTCAGGTCGGGTTCTGCTCGGGTATCGAGAACTACTCCCGCCACATCGACGGGCGCGGCGCCGGTACCGCCCCGCACACCCTGCTCGACTACTTCCCCGACGACTTCCTCCTGGTCATCGACGAGTCGCACGTGACGGTGCCGCAGATCGGCGGCATGTACGAGGGTGACATGTCCCGCAAGCGCAACCTGGTCGATCACGGCTTCCGGCTGCCGAGCGCCATGGACAACCGCCCGCTGCGGTTCGAGGAGTTCCTCCAGCGCATCGGCCAGACGGTCTACCTCTCGGCCACCCCCGGCTCCTACGAGATGGGTCTGGCCGACGGGGTGGTCGAACAGATCATCCGCCCGACCGGGCTGCTCGACCCGGAGGTCGTGCTCAAGCCGACCAAGGGCCAGATCGACGATCTCGTCGGCGAGATCCGCGCCCGCGCCGAACGCGACGAGCGCGTCCTGGTCACCACCCTGACCAAGAAGATGTCCGAGGACCTCACCGACTACCTGCTCGAACTCGGCATCCGGGTGCGCTACCTGCACAGCGAGGTCGACACGCTGCGCCGGGTGGAGCTGCTCACCGAGCTGCGCCGCGGCGAGTTCGACGTGCTGATCGGCATCAACCTGCTGCGCGAGGGTCTCGACCTGCCCGAGGTGTCACTGGTCAGCATCCTCGATGCCGACAAGGAGGGCTTTCTGCGTTCCGAGCGGTCACTCATCCAGACCATCGGTCGGGCCGCACGTAACGTCTCCGGCCAGGTGCACATGTACGCCGACAAGATCACACCCTCGATGCGCTACGCCATCGACGAGACGAACCGCCGCCGGGCCCGGCAGATGGCCTACAACACCGAGCGTGGGCTCGACCCGCAGCCGCTGCGCAAGAAGGTCGTGGACATTCTCGACGACATGGTCCGCGAATCCACTGACGGTGAGCTGATCGGCGGCGGCGGGCGGGCCCAGTCCCGCGGCAAGGCTCCCGTGCCCGGCATGAAGTCACGCTCCGGGCGCAGCGACGCCGTCGGCCGCCACGCCGCCGAACTCGCCGGGATGCCCTCCCATGAGCTGGGCCAGCTCATCCGCCAGCTCGACGACCAGATGCACGAGGCGGCCCGGGAGTTGCAGTTCGAGCTGGCCGCCCGGCTACGGGACGAGATCTCCGAACTGAAGAAGGAGCTGCGCGGCATGGGCGCCGCCGGCGTCTCGTGATCCGCGGCGCCCGGTGCACCCGGTGCTCCCGGTGCGGCCGTGGAGGTGGGCGCGGCCACGTCGCCGCCCCCGGCGCCGTCCGCTCACCGTCAGGTCACGGTGGCGTCGCGGCGGGCGAGCAGCGCCTGCCAGACCTCGTGGACCTGGGCATCGAGATCGGCCAGGGTGCCGCCGTTGTCGACGATCAGGTCCGCGACCGCGCGGCGCCGCGCGTCGTCGGCCTGCGCGGCCATCCGGGCCTGCGCCTGCTCCCGGGGCAGGCCGCGGGCCTCGAGCCGGGCCAGCCGCAGTGCCGCGGGCGCCTCGACGACGACCACCAGGTCGTAGGCACCCGCGGCGCCCACCTCGACGAGCAGCGGAATGTCGTGCACGACGATGTCCCCGGCCGTCGCACCCGCGATCCGACGCGCGGTCTCCGCCTGAATCAGCGGATGCACGATGGCCTCCAGGCGGCGGCGGGCAGTCTCGTCGGCGAAGACGATCCGCCCCAGCGCCGGCCGGTCCAGGCTGCCGTCGGCGGCGGCGACCTCGGGACCGAACGCGGCCAGCACCGCGGCCAGACCGGCGGTGCCCGGTGCCACCACATCGCGGGCGATCTGGTCGGCGTCGATGAGCACCGCGCCCCGTGCCACCAGTCGCGCTGACACCGCGCTCTTGCCCGAGCCGATGCCTCCGGTAAGTCCCACCCTGAGCACCCTGCCGAGTCTGCCAGCCACACCGCCGCGGCGCTCCGGTGCGTCGGCGCCGCGGCGCTCCGGTGCCTCGGCGCGGCGGCCCGACCCGGCGTCTCGACCCGCCGGCCCGCACCGGCCCGGCGACGCCGTCCGGATGGTTGGCACACTGTGCCAGGTGGAGGCCGACGCGACGGACTTGACGTCCTCCCCTGCCTGAAGGCGGGAGATTCCAACTCCTACACACTCGTCTGAAGAGGAGGTGCGCGGTGTTGGGGTTCGCGGTTCGCGGGCTCCGGCGACCCGGTGCCTCCCCGCGCGGTCACGGCCCG
>NZ_JALKFW010000143.1:0-21656 GCF_023243055.1 Frankia sp. AgPm24
AAAGTTGACCGGAAAGGGATCGGGTGTTGGCGTGTTGGGATGGACGAACGCCCCTCCTCCTTAACCGAGTGGCATTGCCCCATGCGCGTTCCGCACGTCACCGAGACCCGTCTTTGCAGTGCGATATTTCGCTTCGACAAAGACGCGCAGCGGTAGCGAGAAGGGGATGGGCAACGTCAACTCGCCGAGCACGTCGGCTTGGTGATCGGTGCCTCGGCCTCGAACGAGGAGCCCATGCGCGCCCCGTCTGAGAGCCTCAGGGTCCTGCGTCTCAGACACCAGGAGGCGGTACCCACTCTCGTAAAGGAGGCGGGCCAGTACCTCCTCGAGGATGTAGCCTCGCAGCTGCTCCAAGCTAGTCATGCACCATCCCCATGCGCGATCTGCACCGGAACCCGAACCCTTTCGGGCGCCTTCTACGACATCCCCCGTCCGTCATAGACACAGCGTCCCAGATCTCGGCACACAGCACAAAAAATGACAATCATGTCTCGAGCCATCTCCCGCGGGAGGTGGCTCGCCGAAAGGAGTCGCGCCTTCAGGGAGATTCGCCTACGCGGCGGCCCCACGCTGCTGTCTGCCGTCAGGTCGCAGACCATGGCTTCGGTCAGCCCGGAGATGGGCGATCAAGGTGCATGCGGTGATGGCCGACTGAGCTGGCGGAGCCGGCCGAGGGGTCCAAGGGGAGACCGAAGCGAGGTGACCGGCCTGCGCGTCGACAGGATGGCCGTACAGTCAGGTGGAGCCGTTTGAGTAGCGTCACGCAGTGTTGCTGACCGTCACCGGGTAAGGCTCACTGACCACTGATGTGCCAGGTCGTGCCGACGATGGAGTGGTCCGCGAGCAGGTCTCGAAGGCGGGTGACGACTTTCCCGATCCGCTGGAACGGTTCGCCCGCGGGCAAGGTGGACACCGGGATGAAGGCGACACCGAGTGTGGTTCTCACCTTCACCCATAACGGGTTCCCGTGGACGATCACGACGATCGGTCCTACCGCGGGCCCGGATCCGAGCCCGGCGGCCAAGGGTGTTCCGGCCGGTCGCACGGCGGGAAGAATGTCCCATCATGCGATGTCAGGGTGCGACGACGACGCCGTGCGGTTACTGTGCGCGGAGTTGGACAGCAGCGGCGTCGGACACCGCGCGCGGCGGCAGGGGCCGCCGTGTCCGGTCGGGGGGAGATCGATGAAGCGGTTCGACGGGCTGCGCCGGATCGAGCGGCTCGACCCGGCATCGGACTTTCACGAGATCTACCGGATCAGCTCGACCTGCGAGTTCCCGTGGGACTACTTCAACGCGATGTCCTTCGCGCTTTTCCGCACCTTCGCCGTGCCGTCGGTCGGCCGGCTGCTGGCCAGCACCGGAGAGTTCACGACACGGTCCCAGAAACGCTTCGAGGACACCGTCCTCATTCTCGACGCGGTGCTCGAGCACGGGTTCGTCAGTGTCGAGGGGCGGGCAGCGATTCGCCGGATGAACCAGATGCACCATGCCTATCCGATCACCAACGCGGACTACGTATACGTGCTGTCCACGTTCGTCGTCCAGCCGATCCGCTGGATCGACCGGTTCGGCTGGCGGCGACTGAGCGAGACGGAGAAAGCCGCCGGCGCCGAGTACTACCGGGAACTGGGCAGGCACCTGGGCGTCACGGACATGCCCCGCACCCACCAGGAATTCGCCGCCCACCTCGACAGCTACGAGGCGCAACGGTTCGCGCACCACCCGGGTGGGCGGGCCGTCGGCGACGCCGCGCTCGACCTGTTCACGACCTTCCCCCTCACGCGTCGCCTGCCTGCCGCCCTGGTCAGGCGCCTCGCACTGGGACTGATGGACGACCCGCTGCGCGCGGCGCTCGGCTACCCGCGCTTTTCCCGCGCCGAGCAGAGCCTGTGCGCCGGAGCCGTGCGGCTGCGCGGCCGGGTCGTGCGGCTGCTCCCACCGCGCACCGAGTCGCTGTACGCCCGGCAGCGCCCCGAGCTCCGCGGCTACCCCCAGGGGTACGACGTCTCCCGGCTCGGCACCTTCCCCACGGGCTCGGCGCGCTCCCCTGGCGAAGACGGTGATTTCGGCGACGCCCTGGTCTGAGTGCTTGTCCACGGCGCCGGGGACGCCGCGGGTGTGGCGGGCCGTGCAGGAACGACTGACGGTGCCCTCCTGCGCCGGCTCGGGCCACAGGTCATGCATCTGGTGAACATCGCGGCGGTTGCCGCGCGCGAGGGCGGGCTGCCACTCGCGACCGCCTCCACCGCCTCCACCGCCTCCACCGCCTCCACCGCCTCCACCGCCTCCACCGCCTTCGCGGACACCCTGCTGTCGGCCGCGGACCAGCTGCGGGAGGAGTGCCGTGGCCCGATCGGCACCGGTGGCGCTTGCCGCTCTCCTGGAGCAGATCGTCGCTTCCGCGGGCCGCACAGCCGAGGGTGAGCAGAGACAGGCGTGACGCGGGCCATCGAGGTCATGGAGATCGACACGCACTACTACCAGTTCGACCAGCAGAGCGTGGCGTTCACCGGAGGTGGAGCTGACCACACGGGTGTCAGGTCCTTGTCCGAACATGGCGGGTGTCCGTGCCGGTACCACTGGCTGTGTCGGCCAGGAGTGGATCCGGGTCTGCCGGTGGCTCGCCCTGGCCGGAGCGACCAGGATGTCGGTGTCAACGTGGCGCCGTGAACGTTGCGTCCGGGCTGGTCCGGCCTGTGACAGGCGAGATCCACCCAAGCTGTGAGACTGGAGGGTGCATGTTTCCTGGTTCGCACGCGGTCGCCATCCCGGACAAGCCCGCAGTCGTTATGGCGAGAAACGGGGCTCACCTCACTCGGCGCAGGTCGGCGGTGGACTGGGGTAGTTGCTCCCTGGTCGCGATATGCAGGATTTCGAAGTCGAGGGATCGGTGGCCGTGGATGATCCGGTTGTCTAACGGAAAACTATGGCTGGGGGAGATGGTCGACGCGTAGGCGTTCGTTGCGTTTGGAGCTTATTCGCCAGTGGCCGTCGGGGTCTTTTCGGTAGGTCTCGATGTAGTGGCCGTAGCCCTTGAGGGCGATGGCACCCTGCGGGCCGTCGATCCGGACATAATCGAACATCGCCCAGATTCCCTCGGCTTCGGTGGGGCTGGTCAGGGTTATTTCCGGCATGTGGCCGTGGTGCGTGGTGAAGGCGTGCTCCAGCATGGGAATGGTCGAATCGAAGTACTCCTCGTTGGACTGGACGGTCGTTTCTCCCTCGGTCGGGAGGTGGTGCATGCAGTTGTCGGTGAACAGGGTACGGAAGCCGTCCCAGTCCTTGAGATCGAGGTAGCGGAAGTAGCGGGCCTTGAGCTGCTTGATCTGCTCGATGTCCCAGAGCGCCTGGACGGAGGGTGGTACGGCAGGTGCCGAGGCGGGTGGTGGCTGATCGGCTGGGTGGGCGACGGTGTCCGCGGCGGTGGCGAGCAGGCCGAGGTTCGTGCCGGCCGCGGTGGCGAGGTCCTTGGCGGTTGCGACGTCCTTGGCGATGTAGCGGCCGGCCGCTTCCTGGAGGCGGGCGGACGAGCCGGCTGCGCGGACGGTGCCCAGGGCATAGCTGGCGCCGCTGCAGTGACTGATGGCGTCGAGGGCCTGTACCGGGTCGATGCCGAGATCGAGGGCGATGCGCTCGGCCTCGGCGACCAGGGCGACGTTCGCGGCGAACAGGGCGTTGTTGACCAGTTTCACGCGCTGGCCGTCACCGAGGGCTCCGACGGACACGATGGGGTCGCAGTAGCTGGCAAGGACCGGTCGGACTGCCTCGAGGACCTCGGGTTCACCGCCGACAAGCAGGGTGATCTGACCGGCGGTGGCGTCGGCCGGGCCGCCGCTGAAGGCCGCGTCGAGAACCTGGATCTTGCGGGGGCGGCCCGCCTCGGCGAGTCGGGGCGCGGTGTCGGGGCTGCCGGTGGTGTGAATGATCAGTGTCGCGCCGGGTGGCAGCGACGCGATCAGACCCGACCTTCCCTCGCAGACTTCGCGCACCTGCTGGTCATTGAAGACACAGACGACGACTACCTCGCTGTCGGCCGCGAGGGCGGCCGGGGTCGGCGCGCCGGTGGCGATTCCGGCCGCTTCGAGGTCACGTCTGACCTCCTCGCGGCGGGCGAAGAACGACACGTCATGCCCGGCGGCAGCGACCCGCTCCAGCATGGGACGGCCCATGCTGCCGACACCGACGAATCCGACCTTCACATCATCCTCCGAAATCGTGTGGCAACGGCTGGGGCCCGCGTGGAGCGGCTACTCCCCGGCCGCGGTGGCGCCGGTGGTGTGCATGGCGTCGGCGGTGGCCTGGGCCATGGCGGCGACGAGGTCGTTGCGGGGCAGGGTGCTCATCAGCGCGACGGCCTGGCGTAGTTGTTCGCCGACGATCCAGGTGGGTCCGGTGTCGAGGTGGTCGAAGCCCTCGGTGATGACGTCGCGCACGGAGGCGGCGTCGGGCAGCGGGGCGTCGAGGCTGGGGAGCTGGCCGCGGGCGTGTTCCAGGCGGCGCAGGGCCGGGGTGTCGGTCTTGCCGAGGATGAGGCCGAGCACGTCGACACCCTGGTCGTGTAGCTCGGCCCACAGTGCTTCGGCGAAGACCATGCTGAACGCCTTGCTGGCGCCGTAGGCGACCATGTTCGGCGCGCCGGCGAACCCGGCTCCCGAGCCCAGCAGGATGACGCCACCGGTGCCACGTTCGACCATGCCGCGGGTGTAATGGTGGCACAGCTGCATCGGGACCGTGCAGTTGCGGTGCACCATGGCCTGCGCGGCCTGGACCGGGTGGGCGAGGAAGTGCTCGAAGTTCGGGTCGGCCCCCGCGCAGTAGACCAGGAAGCCGATGTCGAGGTCCGCGGTGGCGGCGGCGATCGTCGCCGCGGCGTCCGGGGTCGCGAGGTCGACCGCGAGCGTGCGGGTCCGTGCGCCGGTGCGTGCGGTTATGCCCGCCGCGACCTCGTCCAGAACGGCCTGCCGTCGGGCGAGCAGGACGACGTTCAGCCCGCGTTCGGCGAGTGCCTCGGCGAACGCCGAACCCACTCCCTCGGAGGCGCCCGCCACCAGCGCCCAGGGCCCGTACCGCTGCGTGAAGGTCATGAACCAGCTCCTGTCCGGCCGGGGTCCACGCCGACCGTGCTGACGTGGACCTGGACGAAGCGACGATGGGCGATCTGCCATCTGCCGCCGGCCTGGACGAGCTGGTCGCCGTAGTCCAGCGCGCAGCTGTCGGTGAAGCAGGTCCGGAACAGGTCCCAGTCGCGGCGGTCGATGCCGACGGCGTAGCGCAGGAGCACGTCGGCGATCGCCTCCCGCTGTTCGTGCTCGCTCACCGCGTCATCCCCAGTGCCGGGTCCGGCGTCCTTTGCGCCTTCACCGTGCCGCCCCGCACGACAGCTGCCCGCATCGCCTCCTCCTCCCGCTCGTCCGCGGACGGCCGGACGCGTCCGCGAACCGGACTCTAACCACAATCATTACAGGAGTCACCTCCTAGATAGCGAGACGATGAGCCGGAGCGGTGGCGAGCCGTGCGTACCATCGCGGGATGGCCCAGCCACCCCGCCGCCTCGGGCGTCCACGAGACGCGGCCATCGGCGAGCGGGCCCTGGCGGCAGCCCGGGAGCTGCTGGTCGAGCGTGGGTTCGACGCGACGACGGTGCAGGCCGTCGCCGAACGGGCCGGGGTGCACGCCTCGGCGATCTACCGGCGCTGGCCGTCGCGGATCGCACTGATCGTCGAGGCCACCTTTCCCGGGCTCAGTCCGCTGCAGGTCCGACCGAGTGGCGATCTTCACGACGATCTCTGCCGGTTCATCCGGGCCTACCTGCAGGTGTTCGACGCGCCCGCAGCCCGCGCCGCCGCCGCCGGCATGCTGGCGCACTACCAGACGTCGAGCCGGGCGCTGCCGACCGAGCTGGTCGTGCGGATCTCGGCGAGGCCGCAGTTCATCGACATCCTGCGGGCCACCCCACCCGGAAGCGTCGATCCGTCGGTCGATCCCGACGACGTCTTCGACATGCTCCTGGGTACCCTGCTGACCCGGGTGCTGCTGCAGGGCGCCGTCGCTCGGCATGCCAGCGTCGAACGCATCGCGGAGATGATCGCCCGGCTGCTACGGCCCGCGGCCCCACCCGTCCCCCCGCCCACCGGTCCCGCCCCGTCCCAGCATGAGCCCGCCGTCCAGCGCGGTTCCGGTTAGACGACCGCCTGCCACATCGCTGCCGTGGGGCCGGTCCGTGCAGGCGCCGGATCTCTCAGGATTTTAGGATCTGTCTCCCGTAAGTCGCCAGGAGCTTTCAGGGTCGTCCCAGGACAGCGGTGATCGTTTGTCCGCACAGGTCGCGGACTCGTGCCGGGTCCGCGGCGGTGGGATGCGCGAGGGACATGGCGGCGGCTCCTCGTGCCATACCCATGAGGAGCAGGGCCGCGGCATCGGCGTCGAGGTCCACTCGGATCGAGCCGTCCTGCTGACCGTCGCGGATGGTGTCGGCGAGGGCCCGATGGGTCGCCTGATCGGCCTGGATCATGACGGGCAGGTCGGCGCCGGCGGGAAAGGTCGCCCCCCACATGACGATGACGGCGCGTTCTTCGACGCTGGCGCCGGAGCCGACGATCGTGAGGTAGGTCTCGATGATCGCGCGCAGAAGGTCGAGTCGGGGCAGCTGGTCGAGGTCGCCCTGGCTCGGGCGCAGGGCGACGGTCGTCGCCGCGACCGTGCGCTCGTAGGCGTGGTGGACCAGGCTGTCGACAAGCCCGTCCTTCGAGCCGAAGTGGTAGGCCGGCATCGCCCGGCTGATGCCGGCTCGCTCGCTGACACCGCGCAGCGAGGTCCGTTCGATGCCCACCTCCGCGATGAGCTCCGCCGCCGCCTGCAGGAGCGCCGCCTCGGACGCCGCTCGGCGCTCGGCCTGCGTGCGCCGAAGTCCAGTGGCTGAGGCGGTCATGTCCGCCACCGTAGAGAGGATTCCGGTCGGCAGGCAACCCGTTGACCTGCCTGCCGGCTGGCAGGTAACTTGCCGATCGCGGTCGACGTCGGCGTCTCCAGGGTTCCAGGCGCGGCGCCGGTGTGCTGCCCGCGGGTCGGCACACGTTCGGGCATCCGCCACGCGCACCGCACCGTGCATCACCGTTGTCCGCCGGGCCTTTCGGGGCTCGCTGGTACGACACGGGCGCCACACGTCTCCCTGTTCGACAGCCGTTACCACCGAACCCCGGAGAAGATCGTTATGGATGACATCGAGGCGATCAAACAGCTCAAGGCTCGGTACTGCCGATTACTCGACACGAAGGACTGGGCAGGTTACCGCCAGCTTCTCGCGGACGACGTGGTCATCGACACCATCGATTCCGGTGGGAGTGTCGTCGCCGGTGGGGATGCCTTCCTGGATTTCCTGCGGGTGGCGCTCGCCGAGAGCGTCACGGTGCATCAGTGCCACACCCCGGAGATCACCATCGTCTCGCCCGGATCCGCGGTCGGGATCTGGGCGATGGAGGACCGCGTCCGCTTCGCCGATGGCGCCGAGCTGAGCGGCTTCGGTCACTACCACGAGACCTATGAGAAGTCCGACGGAACCTGGCGGATCAGGACCTCGAAACTGACCCGCCTACGGATGGACATCAGCAGTCCGGCAGGGGAGTGATCGTGCGTCCCGTGGAACTGGCCGAAAAGGTCGCGGTCATCACCGGCGCCGGTTCCGGCCTGGGCGCCGCACTGGCGCGGGTCTTCGCCGAGGCCGGCATGGCGGTGGCCGCCCTCGACATCGACCCGGCCACCGCGGAGCAGACCGCAGACGAGATCGCCACGCGGTTCGGTGTCCCGACGACCGCCGCACGCGTGGACGTCGGTGACCCGAAGGCCATCACCGACGCGGCCGCCCATGTCGAGGCGACACTGGGCGGCTGCGACGTGCTGTGCGCCAATGTCGGTGTCCAGCAGTTCGGCGCTCTGGATCGCCTCACCGACCAGGACTGGGAATGGGTCCTGTCCGTCAACGTCCTCGGGACCGTCCGCACCGTCCGCAGCTTTCTGCCGCTCATCCGAGCCCGTGGCGGCTGGCGGCGGATCATGGTCACCGCGTCGTCGAGCGTGCTGGTTCCCGGGGTCCGGCTCGGCGCCTACATCACCTCGAAATTCGCCGTGCAGGGCTATGCCGAGACCCTGCGCGCGGAACTCGCGGCAGAGGGCATTGGCGTCTCGGTGCTCTTCCCCGCCGGCATGACCACCCGCCACCTCGAGACGAGTGCCAGCGCCCGGCCCACCGAACGCGGCGCCTGGACGATGCTGCCCGACGACATCGAGGTCATGCTCGCCAGCCGTGGCACCGACGAAGCAAGCCACGTCGTCACCCCTGACCACGCAGTACGCAACGTGATCCAGGAACTCCAGGCAGACAACCCCTACATCATCACCCACGGCAACTACCGCGAGCGGTACCAGCGACGCACCGCCGCCATGGACGCCGCCTTCGACCGCCTCGAACAGGCATGAGTCACGCCAGACGGATCGCAGGGGAACAGCTCTGCTGTTCCTCGCCGCCGCTCTGCAGGACTGGGTTTGCCGGCAGCCGGCTCATGCAGACAGCGGCTGGTGCTGTTGCATTTGACGTATGACGCGATCATCCTGGTATCCGCCTGATCCGTCCGACGAGGAATGGGCGCTGCTCGCACCACAGCTACCACCGCCACCTAAGAGGATGTCTCACGTGGGGTGTGGGAGTTTCTTCCAGCAGATGATGCGGCGGCCAGGCAGAGAAATCCGAGGAAGTTCATCCCGCCTGCGTTCGTAGCGGACGGTCAATCCGCGGTAGCCGTCAAACCACGCGATCGTCCACCTGCGCCGGCCGAGGCATTCTGTGCTGTCCACTCCGCGCGGGCAGCGGATCGCCGGGATACCGGACCGTGGGCGACATCGTCGGACCCACCCCGCACGACGCTGATCAGCCTGTCGACCGCCTCGCCCGCAGGCTTCGTGCCGATCGCCCCGACCGGGCTGCCCGTCGTCCTCCACATCAACCTGGCGAACTGCCGCGCGGTGGCCCGCGGCGGCCAGGTACATGTCGACCCGCCGCGACGGCACCCCGCCCCGGGCGGCTGCCTGACCCAGTGGCGCGTGCACACGAACCTTGCACACGTCCCCCAGCGCGGCGTGGTCGCACTGGCCGAGCCAACCTGCCGACCGGGTCCGTCAACCGGGTCGCCGGCCCGATGCGGCACGTCTGGTTCGTTCCGATCCCCGGCGGTCCGAGCGCCGCCGGCGCGGGACGCACCTCTCCAGCTGCCAGCCGGCGCGTGGACGGTGTCACTCGCCTGACCAGCGCAAACGCTGGCCGGATCCTTGAGTCCGAAACCTAGTTCCGACTGTGTGATCCAGGTGAAACGTTCATCCGTACTTCACCTGGTCACGTTCGAATGTTCCGGGGGCGGGCCTAACGTGAAATTCGTGGCCATGACCCCGCGGAACGTCACCCAGCCCGAATCGGAGGGCGGCGCGCCCGACTCGCCCGGTGCCTTCGGCCCGATCATGGAGCATGTCCGTGCCAACTCCGCGTCGCTGTCGGCAGCCGAGCAGCGGGTCGCCCGCGCGATCCTGTCCGACCC
Organism: Frankia sp. AgPm24; assembly: GCF_023243055.1. Classification (NCBI taxonomy): domain Bacteria; kingdom Bacillati; phylum Actinomycetota; class Actinomycetes; order Frankiales; family Frankiaceae; genus Frankia; species Frankia sp. AgPm24. The sequence continues at coordinate 9,584 of NZ_JALKFW010000143.1, forward strand.
GGTCGGGGTGGTGCATCTGTCGGTGAGCGACCTGGCCCAGATCGCCGGCAGTTCCCCGGCGACGGTGGTGCGGTTCTGCCAGGCACTGGGGCTGCGGGGATTCCAGGAGCTGAAGCTGGCGCTGGCCCGCGAGTCGATCCCGGCCGAGCGACAGCTGCTCGACGAGATCGAGCCGGGCGACGGTCCGGCCGAGGTGACCAGCAAGGTCCTCTCCGGCGCGGCCAACGCACTGCAGTCGGCGGCCCAGTCGGTCAACTCGGAGGTGATGGGGCAGGTCGCCGAGTTGCTGGGTGACGCCCGTCGCATCGTCTTCGCCGCCGTCGGTACCTCGGCCTCGCTCGCTGCCGACGTCGCCTACCGCTTCACCACCATCGGACTCGACGCCTCCTTCGCCGCCGACGTGCACATCCAGCACGTCACGGCTCGAATGCTCACCGCTGCGGATCTGTGCTTCGCGATCAGCCACACCGGCTCGACCGTCGAGACCCTGGCCGCCGTCCGTGCCGCCGCTGCCGCGGGCGCCGCGACCGTGGCGCTGACCAGTTTCGCCAACTCACCGCTCACCGAGATCGTCGATCACGTACTGGTGGCCGGAAGTCGAGAAACCGCCTATCGCATCGAGGCGATGACCAGCCGCATCGTCCACCTGACCGTCCTGGACGCGCTGTTCGTGCTGCTGGCCCTGAGCCAGCCCAACGCGCAGGTCGCCCTCGCCGAGACCGCCGACATCCTCATCGAACACCGCTTGTAATCCGCGCTGCACCCAACCAGTTCCGCTGACCGCCGTGGCCACAACGGCCATGCCGTGCTGCCCAGAAGCAGCGATAGGGAGAAGCAATGCAAGGAAAAGTGCTCGGCGCGCGGGGGGAGCCCGTCCCCAACGTGATGATCAGCGATGGACAGGCAATCACTCGCACCGGCACCGACGGCACGTTCAGTCTGACCCCGACCGGGCCGTTCGTGTTCCTCACCCGGCCGGCCGGTTTCACCGCGGCCCCGTGGTTCGTTCCGGCTACCGCCACCGACGTCACCTTCACTCTGACCCCGGGCGAGACCGCCGACAGCGGCGTCTACCGGTTCGTGCACGTCTCGGACCTGCATGTCTCGCTCGACAACGGCACGAAGTTCTACCCGCCGGGTTCGGAGATCGGTTCGCGGGACGCGCTGAGCCTGTTCCTGCGTGGGCTGCCCGAGCGGGCGGCCGAGGTGCAGTCGGTGATCGCCACCGGTGACCTCACCGACCTGGGCAGCGACGCCGAGTTCGACGCACTGCGCCGGGCGGTCGACACCTCGAGCCTGCCGGTGCACGTGCTGCCAGGAAACCACGACCATATGGCCGGCGGCGCCGAAGTCGGATTCGTCGTCAGCCGGAACAACTACGCGATCAACACCGGCGAGCCGAGCGGCTACGAACGTAACCTCGGTCCCCGTTGGTTCTCGTTTGACCTGCCGGGCCTGCACGTGGTGGCCGTCGACTGGCACACTCACGAACTCGGCCTCGACGATGTGGCCCAGGACGCGTGGCTGCGGGCCGACCTCGAGGAGATCGGGCCGAACACGCCGTGGATTCTGCTCAGTCACGACCAGCCCTGGAACTCGATTCTCGACGGGCTGCCCAGCGCCCCGGTAGCCACCTTCTCCGGGCACCGGCACACCTCCCGGGTGATTCGCCTGGGCAGCACGATCCATGTCAACACCCCGACACCGCTGTTCGCCGGGCTGGACTACTCGCCGCCGTCGTACCGGATCGTGCGCTGGGACGGCGAGCAGCTCGGCCTGGAGACCCGGGCCGTCGCCCGCACCGGCCTGGAGCGGGCCACCTTCGCGATGCCGGCGGCGATCCGCCTCGGCGCCGCCGACAGTGACATCGCGGGCGCCGCCGTGGGTGACGCCGCCGTGGGTGACGCGGTTGTGGGTGACGCGGTTGTGGGTGACGCGGTTGTGCGCTGGCGCCACCAGCTGTCCGGAGCCGGGCACCGGGCTCCGGTCCGCGTCGAGGGTGATCGGGTCATCGCCGGCGCCAAGCGCGAGGACCTCCCCTCGGGCGCGGTCGAGGTGCTGTCGCTGCGCGACGGCTCCCGGCTGTGGCAGGCCGAACTGCGGGCCTCGATCAAGGGCACGCCGGTGACCCACCACGGTCACGTCATCGCCGTCGAGGTGAGCGGCGACGTCGTCAGTCTGGATGCCGAGACCGGCGCCGAGCGTTGGCGGATCCCGTCACCGGACCCGCTGCGGCTGTTCGCCTGGGCCGATCCGGTGGTGGCCGACGGCATCCTCGTCGTCGGCGACCTGTCCCACGTGCGGGCCCTGGACGCCGACACCGGCGAGCTGCGTTGGGAGCGCACCGACCTGTGCGCCTACCAGACGCTGGTCTCGCTCGCCAACCCGCTCGTGCTCGGCGGCACCCTCATCCTCGCCAACTTCCCGTCACCGATCGGCATCGCCGGCCTCGACCTGCACACCGGCGAGGTCACCTGGTCGCTCGGCGGTGACCTCACCGACCTCATCGGCAGCCTGTGGCCCATCGGCACCCCGCTCTACGACCAGGTCAGCGACATGTTGTGCGTGCCGACCCCGTCGGGGTTGTCGGCCATCGACGCCCGGGACGGAGCGGGCCGCTGGAAGCTCACCGCCGAGCTGCCGTTCAGCCCGGCCACCCCGGCCTCGGTCCCCGACGGCATCGCGACCGTCTTCGCCGGCACCGACGTCGTGCTGCTCGACCGGGCGGACGGCTCGACCCGTTGGCGTACGCCGATGGAGTCGGCCTCCGAGTTCGCGATGGCCAGCTACACCCGGACCCCACAGGTGCTGTTCGCCGGACCGGTACCCGTCGCGGCCGAGGACGGCTCGGTACGGCTGCTGGTCTCCGGCCTCGACGGGCGGATCTACGCCCTCGACGCCGCGTCGGGCAAGCGGCTGGCCGAGGTGAACGTCGGCGCCCCGGTCGCGGCGCCGGTGGCTGTCACCGACGAGCTGATCATCGCCATCGCGGTCGACGGCGTGGTCACCGCCATCGAACGAGGCGCGCTGCTGTGACGACCGTCCTCGACCGGCCGATGCCGTTGCCGGCCGCGGCCGGCAAACCCGGCAAACCCGGCGACCCCAACCGCACCCGCGTGACGCCGTACGTCTTCGTCGCCCCGGCGATGAGTGGCATCGGGCTGTTTGTTCTGCTGCCGGCCCTGCTCTCCTTCGTCGGCAGCTTCTTCGCCATCCCGCTCGCCCCCGGCGCGAACTGGAAGTGGGTCGGCTTCGACAACTACACGTACGTGTTCGGCGACGCGGGCGTGCACCGGGCGATCGAGAACACCCTGCTGTACTGCGTGATGACGATCATCCCGAGTCTGGTCCTCGGACTGGCACTCGCGCTGCTGGCCGAAAGCGTGCGACACGGGAGGACCTTCGTACGGACGGCGCTGTTCCTGCCGATGACGGCCAATCTGGTCGCGATGGCCGTGGTCTTCAAGTGGATCTTCGCCCTGCAGGGCGGGTTCGCCAACCAGGCGCTCGCCTGGATCGGTGTGGCGCCGGTCAACTGGCTCAACGACACCCGGTACTCGCTGATCTCGGTGGCCCTCGTCGGGGTCTGGCGCGGTGTCTCCCTGACCATGCTGCTGTTCCTCGCCGGGCTCACCACCATTCCCGGGGCGATTCACGAAGCAGCGGCGGCCGAAGGTATCCGCGGCTGGGCCAAGCTGCGCACGCTGATTCTCCCGATGATGAAGCCGACGATTGTCTTCGCCACTGTGCTGTCGATCCTCACCTCCCTCCAGGCCTTCGACCAGATCAACGTGATGACCCAGGGCGGTCCCCAGGAGTCCTCGGAGACCTTCCTCACCTATACCTGGAAGGTCGGTTTCTCGTACTTCGAGCTCGGCAAGGCGTCGGCGCTGTCGTTCGTGCTGATCGCGGTGCTCATCGGCATCGGGCTGCTGCGCCGCCGCGCGTTCTCGGCGGAGCAGCGATGACCACCAGCCCGCTCCCCGCGCGGCTGCTCAGATGGCTGCTGATACTCATCGCCGTCCTGATCTCGTTGTTTCCCTTCTACTGGATGCTGCGGACCGCGCTCGCGCCGCAGACCCAGCAGCTGGCCGACGGGCTGGGCTTCTGGCCCGCGCACCTGGACTTCGGCAACTTCGCCCGCGCCTGGAACAAGGCGGACCTCGGCCAGGCACTGCTCAACGGGCTCATCATCACCGGCGCGATCCTGCTGCTGCAGCTGATCACGTGTGTGCCGGCCGCCTACGCCTTCGCCAAGATCCGGTTCCGGGGGGGCGGCGTCCTGTTCGGGATCGTGCTGACCTGTCTGCTCATTCCGACCCAGGCCACCATGGTGCCCACGTTCATCGGCATCAACATCTTCGGGCTGGGCGACACCAGAGTCGGGCTGGTACTGCCGTTCTACAGCAGTGCGTTCGGCATCTTCCTGCTCCGGCAGCAGATGCTCTCGATTCCCGATGCGCTGCTCGACGCGGCCAAGACCGACGGGCTCGGCCCGTGGCGCACTCTGCTGCGGGTCGTCGTGCCGATGTCCATGCCCGCGATCGCCGCCTTCGCGATCTTCTCGGTGTTCACCCACTGGAACGACTACCTCTGGCCGCTGCTGGTGGCGCGCAGCCCCGGCCTGGCCACTCCGCCACTGCGGCTCGCTGTGTTCCAGCAGGCCGATCTCGGCTTCGACTACTCGGCCCTGGCCGCCGGCGCGGCCATTGTCACCGCTCCCATCCTGATTCTCTTTCTGTTCGCCCAGCGCCGCTTCGTCCAGGGCATGGCCGGCGGCGAAGTCACCGGCTGACCATCCCTGGCCCGCGGCCCGTCGCTGATCCGCGGTTTCGCCCTGAGCGGGCCACGAATTCGCATGCACATCCGCTCGCCCCTCAACGGCACATCCACGCCGAATCCAAGGAGTAGTTCTGCCATGTCCACTCGTCGTCCTCTGCTCGGCACCGTGGCAGTGGCCGCGGTCACCGCGCTGACTCTCGCCGCCTGCGGGAGTGGCTCCGGCTCGAGTGCCTCCGGCACCGGCCCGGCGCCGACCGGTAGCGTCGCCCAGGCCGCCGACCTGTCCACCTGCAAGCCCGATGGCGTCACACTGAAGCTCAACTTCGGCCCGCAGGGCGCGCCCGCGGTCAAACTCGCCGTCGCCGCGATGCAGCAGAAGTACCCGGGCCTGAAGTTCGATGCCACCGCCTCGGCGACCGCCTCGTACAACGATCTGACCAAGCAGGTCGTCTCCGACGCCGCCGTGGGCAAGCCCGACGACCTGATCAGCACCGGGCTGTCCCAGCTGACCTTCTGGGTCGACAGCTACCACCCGGCCGAGATCGACCAGAGCAAGCTGCCCGCCGGCTACCAGAAGCAGTTCCTGGCCGCCGGTACCGACCACGGCAAGGTCTACATCGCCCCGTTCCAGGTCTCGGCCCCGGTGCTGCTGGTCAACCAGACGGCTCTGAAGAACGCCGGCATCGACCCCAGCGTGCCGATCACCAGCTACGCCGACCTGGTCAAGGACGCTCAGACGCTGACCGCCAGGACCGGCAAGCCCTCGATCAGCATCTCCACCGACGGCCTGCCCGACTGGTTCGGCCAGGGCTTCGTGCAGTCCGCCGGCGGAACGTTCGTCAACGCCGACGGCAGTGCCGGGTTCGGTGACGCCACCGGGGTCAAGGCGCTGAGCATCTGGAGCACCCTGGCCAAGAACAAGACGCTGCTCAACGTCGGCGGCACCGACGCGATGGCCCAGTTCCAGGCCGGCAACCTGCCGTTCATGGTCTACACGACCTCGATCGTGGCCACCATCCAGAAGGGTGTCGGCTCGAAGTTCCAGTGGATGCCCGTCGACCTGCCGACCCTGGGCGGTACCGACGCCGGCCCTCTGCCGGCAGGTGGCAACGGCTGGCTCGTGCTGTCCCAGGACCCGTGCAAGGCCGCCTACGCCAACGCGATGATCTCGATCATGCTCAGCAAGGAGATCTCCCTGGCCGCCAGCGGCACCGGCTTCAGCTACATCCCGGTGAACAAGGACGCCGCGACCGAGCTGCTGGCCGGATCGACCGCGACCCCGCAGCTGAAGTACGCCTGGTCCTACAACAAGCCACTGTCGGCCTGGGGCGGGTTCAAGGGCAGTGTGACCAAGCAGATCTTCGACGCGCTGACCACCACGACCCAGCAGCTGTCCACGGGCGCCGACCCGCAGGCGACGGTGGCCTCGGCGGTCCGCCAGGTCAACGAGCTCGTGGGTAAGTGAGGACCGATGCCCACCGTGGAACTGCGCGGAGTCGAGAAGAACTTCGGCACGGTCAAGGCCCTGGACGCGATCGACCTGTCGATCGCCGACGGTGAGCAGGTAGCGGTGCTCGGCCCGTCCGGGTCGGGCAAGTCCACCCTGCTGCGGATCATCGCCGGGCTCGAGACGCATGACTCCGGAACGCTGACCGTGGACGGCGCGGACCAGCGTGCCGTCCCGGCTCACCGCCGCGACATGGCGATCGTGTTCCAGCACTTCGCCCTCTACCCGCACCTGTCCTCGCTGGACAACATCACCCTCGGCCTGCGGCACGGCCTCAAGCTGTCCAAGAAGGAGGCGCAGGCGCGGGCCCACGACGTGGCCACCCGCATGCAGGTCGAGCATCTGCTGGCCCGCAAGCCGCGGGAGATGTCCGGCGGCCAGCGCCAGCGCATCGCGCTGGCCCGGGCGCTGGCCCGCAAGTCGGGCATCGTGCTGCTCGACGAACCGCTGTCCGGCCTGGACGCCCAGCTGCACGCCGCGCTGCGCGTCGAGATCGCCGAGCTGTTGCGCTCGGTGAACGCCACCGGGCTGAACGTCACCCATGACCAGGTCGACGCCATGGCGATGGCCGACCGGGTCGCCGTCGTCAACCACGGCAGGGTCGAGCAGCTGGGCACCCCCGACGAGCTGTACGCACTGCCAGCGACGTTGTTCGTCGCGTCGTTCGTCGGCAGCCCGCCGATGAACCTGGCCCCGGTGGCCGAGGACGGCTCGTCGGTGTTCGGCCGGCGACGGCCGCGGGTGGACGGCCCGGTCACCCTCGGCGTGCGGCCCGAACGGCTGCGCTTCACCGCCGGGGATGTCGACCTCGACTGGCGGGCTCGCGGACGCGTCGCCCTGATCGAACCGAACGGGGCCGACCGGGTGGTGCACGTCGAACTCGACACTGCGGGACCACGCCGCACCTTCGCCGTGCGCTGCCGCTCCGGCGAGCAGCCCCCGCTCGACGCCGCCATCGAGCTGAGCTGCTCGCCGAACGACGTCCACGTCTTCGCCGGCGAGCAGGGCCGGCGCACGGGCACCGTCGCCGAACTCGGCGGTGAACTGGCCATGGCAGGAGCTCAGTGAACCGCGAACACCCCCAGGACGGCGACCACCCGAGGAACAGGCACACCGGCCCGGCTGGCGCGGGTATCCAGGCCACCATGGGTGACCTGCTGGTGCTCTTCGACTGGAACGGCACGATCGTGGCCGACGCGGCCCGGGCCCGGGCCGCCACCAACACGGTGCTGACCGGGCACGGGCTGGCGGCGATATCGGCTGAGGAATTCAGCCGCGAGTTCCGCCTTCCCCTCGGGGCCATGTTCACCGCGCTGGGCGTGCCGGCCGTCGAGGTCGCGAGCGCCGAGCGAGAGTGGAATCACGTCATGGCCGCCACCACCTCCCCAGCCCGAGCCGGGGCCGGACCGCTGCTGGAGACGCTGCGTGCCCGCGGAGCGCGGGTCGGCGTCGTGTCCGCCGCCGCGGCGGAGACCGTCTGGCTCGATCTCAAGCACCTGCACCTCGACGACCTGCTGCACACTGTCGACGCCGGCGCCGTCGACAAGATCGCCACTCTCGTTTCGCGCCGCGGCGAGCGGGTCCGAGCCGTCTACGTCGGCGACACCGAATACGACATGGTCTGCGCAGTGGCCGCCAGCTACACCGCCATCGGAGTCTCCGGCGGCTACTGCCAACCCGAACGACTGTTCGCTGCCGGTGCCGAGATCGTCATCGACCAGCTCGGCGAGCTGATCCCCCTGCTGGAAAAAGGGACCGCCCATGACTGACGCGCCGTTCACGACCCACGCGCCGTCCACGACCCACGCGCCGTCCACGACCGAGGCGCCGGCCCTCCCACCCGGGCTGCGTCTCGACATCCAGGACGGTCCCAACCCGTGGACCGGGCTTGGCCTGCCCACCGCCACCCACCGGTTCAGCTTTGTGCTGATCTCCGACCGCACCGGTGGTGCTCGGCCCGGTGTCTTCGAACGTGGCCTTGCCGTGACCGACCTGCTGGCGCCCAGCTTCGCCATCCAGCTCGGTGACATGATCGAGGGCTATACCAACGACCAGGCCGAGCTGGACACGCAGTGGGCCCAGATCGACGCCATGTTCGCCAGGATGAACACCGACGTGTTCCACGTGCCCGGCAACCACGACGTCTCCTCCGAATTCCAGCTGCAGACCTGGCACCGCCGCTACGGCCGGACCTACTTCCACTTCCGCTATCAAGACGCATTGTTCCTGCAGCTTGACACGCAGGACACGCCCGACGTGATCCCGACCGAGGCATTCGAACTCCTCGACCGCTTCGCGGAAGCGCAGCGCAACGATCCGATCGGGCTGCGAAAGAGTGTCGAGAAAGCCCTGGACTGGGACGGCACCCAGCCCGCCAAGCTCGGGGAGAAGCAACTCGCCTACGTCGAGGACGTGCTGCGGGAGAACGACGACGTCCAATGGACGTTCCTGTCGATGCACATGCCGCTGTGGCAGGGCGACCACCCGGCCTGGAGGCGCATCCGAGCCGCACTCGCCGAGCGCCCGTATCACGCCTTCGCCGGACACGTGCACAACTACAGACACGAACACGTCGACGGCAACTCCCACGTCCGCCTCGGACCCACCGGTGGGCTCTGGGTCCTCGGCGGCCCCGAAGGCAACTTCGATCACGTCACCCACGTCACCGTCACCGACCACGGCCCGGTCCTCGTCAACGTTCTGCTCGAAGGCGTCCGTGACATCGACGGCCAACCCGTGCTCCCCCTCGCCACCCGCACGGTGCCGATCAGCCACTGATCTTTGATGTCGGGTCGACGGCGGGGTGCGGTCGGGGGACAGCGAGTGTCGGGTCAGAGGAGCTGAAACGGCTGCGGCGCGAGAACGCGTAGCTGTGTCGGGCGAATGAGATCCTCACGCTGGTGTCGGCTTTCTTCGTGGCTGAGGGCGGCCTGGCCCTCGAGGTTCTCGTGGGGTTCGTCCGCGGTTGTGCCTTGGGATGTCGAACCACACCAGCGGCCTACTGTGGTTGGGTCTCGAGCGGGCGGATCTGGAGGCGAGGAGCGGCTGGTGGTGGACGCGCTGGCGCGGTTCGCCGTCAACGACCTCGTCGTGGCGTTCGACGAGATGTGTGGGGTCCTCCACTCGGAAGCCGGTGTCGGTTCCCCACGTCCTCGCCGAGTACCTCGTCATGACCACCGCAGGTCTGGAAGCGACTGCCGCGGTGCTCCCACACACCGCCCATCGGGGCCTGTTCGACGAATCCTCACCCTGACCGGTCGCATGACAGAGGCGCTACGGTCGGCATATGGCGACGCGGCACGTGACAGCCGCTTGGATGTGCTCGCCGTTGGCGCTCGTGCCCTTCGTGACCGTTGGCCCGTGCCCACCCTCCTGCCTACCGCTCCGACAGCGAAGGGCCAAGAAACGGTAGGCCGGTTCACACCTGGTCGACGTTGACAGTTTCGAAACCTGTGGTGCTGGGAGAGCCGACCGAGTTCGGAGTCGATGGCGAGGATCTCTATCTCGCCTGCAACGTGTTGCGGGTCGCGCTCGCGTGGACGGTGACGTCATCCTGGCCGTTTCTGCTGATCTGCCGTAGTGCCTCCCGATCAGACCCGCCGCTCCGCGTAGGCGAACGCGTCCTGCTCGATGGGCAGTGGCCTGCGGGGGGCGCACAGCAGTGGGCCTCCGCATCGCTCGACACCGTCTTTGATGGCGATCATGTTGGACGCCACGTAGGGAATGTTGTTCGCCTGGTGCCATTCCGACGGGAAGTAGGTGACCAGTCGCGAGCTCTGGAAGCGGGCGCTGATCTGGGGCACGAAGGCACGATACTGGTCGTCGGTGTAGTACCAGAACGAGTTCTCGTTGTAGAAGGAGATGTGTGTCGGGTCCTGATAGGCGCCCCGGCCATCGGAACTCGGGGTCAGGGTGAGAAGCATCCCTCCTGGTGCCAGCAGCCGGTGCAGCTCGTTGATCAGGGGAACCTTCTCGGGCACGTGCTCGAGGAAGTCCACGGCTCTGATGACGCCGACCGAGTCGTCCGGAAGGTCGAGCGGTTCAGGCAGTGACGCGACGATGTCGACGTCGGCTCCCGGGTACTGGTCCACGCCCAGATAACCGCGCGGCTTGCGGTGCGCAGCGCCGAGGTCCAGCGCCAGCAGACCACGACGGGAGGCCCAGGCCAGCGCGTTGGCCTCGATATACCTGTCGTACAGCACGACGGTTTCCTGCTGGATGTGCGCATTGATCTCGAGATCTCGCTGCGTGTTTTCGTCATGCAGCCGCTGCAGGTAGAGGCAGCGGGGAATCTGGTGGAATTCTCCGGCCTGGAAGAGACGGCACATCAGATCCTGGTCGTCCAGCACAGTGCGGCTCGCGTCATATCCGCCGATCCGCTCGTAAACCTCCCTCCGGAAGGCGCGGACATGATTTGGCGCGTACCAGATGTAGGAGACGTTGTGCGGCGTCGGCGCCATGGAGACGGCCTGCAGGAGCTGGCGCCCGTCGACGTTCACTTCCTCGTAGCGCCAGCCGAACCTCGCGTCGAACCGGCTGTCGTCACGCCCCCCGTCCTGCGTGATCTGCGCGGCGTGACTGTAGACGAAGACGGCCTCGGGGTTCTCATCGAAGGCTGTTGCCAGTTCCGCCAGACAGTCCCTTGCCAGCAGGTCATCGTGGTCGAGTTCGACCAGAATCTCACCACGCGCCAGCTCGCAGGCCCTTCGCTTGGCTGCACCCACTCCGCTTACGCCGTCCACTATTTCCACTCTGACCCGGTCATCCGGAGACTCGGGGCGCCATCGTGCACCGTTGTTCAGCAACACGGTCCATTCCCAGTCGGTACGGGTCTGAGAACGTAGCGTTTCCAGGCACTCGTCGAGGTAGCGCGGACGGTGGCTGGGGGTGAAAACGGAGAACCTGGGCGTTGGTGACGTCATCTTCCGATACCTTTTCGAAGGGTTGTCGGTGGGTGGTAGGCCGCGGGACGCGCCGGTACCGACTTTTCCGGACGACCATCGCGGTTTCCGGGATTCCTGCCGGTGGGGACCTCGTTCCCGCTCATCGATTGATCCGCGGCTTCGACTCGGCTTTTAAATGGTGCGTCCGGTCGACGGTCACGGACCGGAAACAATAAGGACGGTACCCCCACCTGGTCGAAGATGGGGGTACCGCCACGCAGCATTGCCTCTGGCCCGATGACCTCGGCCAGATTAGTACCAGATATGACTCACAGCGCGCAGATTGCGTAGGCGGTGACCGGGATGCCCAAGGGGGCCGTAGCCTGCCAACCGGTTGCCGGGGAGCCACCGACAGGTGCCGAACTGTTGATCCCGAGGAGCCCCAGAGGGAATCCTGCCGCCCCGCCGCCGCCAACAGCGAACCGGCCGACCGGGCATGAGGCAGTGATAGCGCCAAAACCGGAAGACGTGACGACAACGGACGTCGCCCCGGAGCTCGAGCCCTGCGTGCCCTGAGCACCCTGCGTGCCCTGAGCACCAAGACCACCCTGGGAGCCCTGCGGGCCTTGCGTCCCAACGCCAACAGCACCCTGCGTGCCCTGCGTGCCCTGGGAGCCCTGCGTGCCCTGGGAGCCCTGCGTGCCCTGGGTGCCGGCGGCGCCCTGAGCACCAAGACCACCCTGGAAGCCCTGCGCACCCTGGGTCCCAACGCCAACATCACCCTGGGAGCCCTGGGAGCCCTGGGAGCCCTGGGAGCCCTGGGAGCCCTGGGAGCCCTGCGTGCCCTGGGTGCCGGCGGCGCCCTGAGCACCAAGACCACCCTGGAAGCCCTGCGCACCCT